>NZ_JAOTGB010000001.1:0-227944 GCF_044427425.1 Streptococcus sp. 2018WUSS126
AATTGAAGTTAAATTAGATGCTAAAAATTTGTAATTAAGAAGGAGGGATTCGTCATGTTGGTATTCCAAATGCGTAATGTAGATAAAACATCTACTGTTTTGAAACAGACTAAAAACAGTGATTACGCAGATAAATAAATACGTTAGATTAATTCCTACCAGTGACTAATCTTATGACTTTTTAAACAGATAACTAAAATTACAAACAAATCGTTTAACTTCTGTATTTGTTTATAGATGTAATCACTTCAGGAGAGATTACATGAACAAAAATATAAAATATTCTCAAAACTTTTTAACGAGTGAAAAAGTACTCAACCAAATAATAAAACAATTGAATTTAAAAGAAACCGATACCGTTTACGAAATTGGAACAGGTAAAGGGCATTTAACGACGAAACTGGCTAAAATAAGTAAACAGGTAACGTCTATTGAATTAGACAGTCATCTATTCAACTTATCGTCAGAAAAATTAAAACTGAATACTCGTGTCACTTTAATTCACCAAGATATTCTACAGTTTCAATTCCCTAACAAACAGAGGTATAAAATTGTTGGGAATATTCCTTACCATTTAAGCACACAAATTATTAAAAAAGTGGTTTTTGAAAGCCATGCGTCTGACATCTATCTGATTGTTGAAGAAGGATTCTACAAGCGTACCTTGGATATTCACCGAACACTAGGGTTGCTCTTGCACACTCAAGTCTCGATTCAGCAATTGCTTAAGCTGCCAGCGGAATGCTTTCATCCTAAACCAAAAGTAAACAGTGTCTTAATAAAACTTACCCGCCATACCACAGATGTTCCAGATAAATATTGGAAGCTATATACGTACTTTGTTTCAAAATGGGTCAATCGAGAATATCGTCAACTGTTTACTAAAAATCAGTTTCATCAAGCAATGAAACACGCCAAAGTAAACAATTTAAGTACCGTTACTTATGAGCAAGTATTGTCTATTTTTAATAGTTATCTATTATTTAACGGGAGGAAATAATTCTATGAGTCGCTTTTGTAAATTTGGAAAGTTACACGTTACTAAAGGGAATGTAGATAAATTATTAGGTATACTACTGACAGCTTCCAAGGAGCTAAAGAGGTCCCTAGCGCCTACGGGGAATTTGTATCGATAAGGGGTACAAATTCCCACTAAGCGCTCGGGACCCCTTGTAGGAAAATGTCCTAAGTGTGGCAACAATATTGTATTAAAAAAATCGTTTTATGGTTGTTCAAATTATCCTGAATGTACCTTCACTTTAGCTGAACATTTTAGAAAGAAAAAACTCACCAAAACAAATGTAAAAGAATTACTAGAGGGAAAAGAAACCCTGGTAAAAGGAATCAAAACGAAAGATAGAAAGTCCTACAATGCCGTTGTAAAAATCGGAGAAAAGGGATATATTGATTTTATATCTTTCTCAAAATAAACATAAAAGCCCTTTAAAGAGGGCTTTTATATATTAATCACAAATCACTTATCACAAATCACAAGTGATTTGTGATTGTTGATGATAAAATAAGAATAAGAAGAAATAGAAAGAAGTGAGTGATTGTGGGAAATTTAGGCGCACAAAAAGAAAAACGAAATGATACAC
Organism: Streptococcus sp. 2018WUSS126; assembly: GCF_044427425.1. Taxonomy (NCBI): domain Bacteria; kingdom Bacillati; phylum Bacillota; class Bacilli; order Lactobacillales; family Streptococcaceae; genus Streptococcus; species Streptococcus sp. 2018WUSS126. The sequence continues at coordinate 1,599 of NZ_JAOTGB010000001.1, forward strand.
CAATCAGTGCAAAAAAAGATATAATGGGAGATAAGACGGTTCGTGTTCGTGCTGACTTGCACCATATCATAAAAATCGAAACAGCAAAGAATGGCGGAAACGTAAAAGAAGTTATGGAAATAAGACTTAGAAGCAAACTTAAGAGTGTGTTGATAGTGCATTATCTTAAAATTTTGTATAATAGGAATTGAAGTTAAATTAGATGCTAAAAATTTGTAATTAAGAAGGAGGGATTCGTCATGTTGGTATTCCAAATGCGTAATGTAGATAAAACATCTACTGTTTTGAAACAGACTAAAAACAGTGATTACGCAGATAAATAAATACGTTAGATTAATTCCTACCAGTGACTAATCTTATGACTTTTTAAACAGATAACTAAAATTACAAACAAATCGTTTAACTTCTGTATTTGTTTATAGATGTAATCACTTCAGGAGAGATTACATGAACAAAAATATAAAATATTCTCAAAACTTTTTAACGAGTGAAAAAGTACTCAACCAAATAATAAAACAATTGAATTTAAAAGAAACCGATACCGTTTACGAAATTGGAACAGGTAAAGGGCATTTAACGACGAAACTGGCTAAAATAAGTAAACAGGTAACGTCTATTGAATTAGACAGTCATCTATTCAACTTATCGTCAGAAAAATTAAAACTGAATACTCGTGTCACTTTAATTCACCAAGATATTCTACAGTTTCAATTCCCTAACAAACAGAGGTATAAAATTGTTGGGAATATTCCTTACCATTTAAGCACACAAATTATTAAAAAAGTGGTTTTTGAAAGCCGTGCGTCTGACATCTATCTGATTGTTGAAGAAGGATTCTACAAGCGTACCTTGGATATTCACCGAACACTAGGGTTGCTCTTGCACACTCAAGTCTCGATTAAGCAATTGCTTAAATACTAAGTTCGCTTGCGTTTCATTATGTAGCAGACTATGAGAATTTAATAAAAAAGATATATAGGATGCTGAAGGCTGGTGGCAATTTAGTTTTTACAGTTGAACATCCTGTTTTTACTGCTCATGGAACACAAGACTGGTATTATAACGAAAAAGGAGAAATACTGCATTTCCCGGTGGACAATTATTATTATGAGGGCAAACGGACAGCTATGTTTTTGGAAGAAAAGGTTACAAAATATCATAGAACACTGACCACATATCTAAATACACTGCTTTCAAATAGTTTTATAATAAATCAGATTGTGGAGCCACAGCCGCCAGAGAACATGATGGATATTCCGGGGATGGCGGATGAAATGCGACGCCCAATGATGCTGATTGTATCGGCAAAAAAGAAGATGTAATAATATAGAAAAAATAAACGAGGAGTATGTAAATGAGATCAGAAAAAGAAATGATGGATTTAGTACTTTCTTTAGCAGAACAGGATGAACGTATTCGAATTGTGACCCTTGAGGGGTCACGCGCAAATATTAATATACCTAAAGATGAATTTCAGGATTATGATATTACATATTTTGTAAGTGATATAGAACCGTTTATATCTAATGATGACTGGCTTAATCAATTTGGGAATATAATAATGATGCAAAAGCCGGAGGATATGGAATTATTCCCACCTGAAGAAAAGGGATTTTCCTATCTTATGCTATTTGATGATTACAATAAAATTGATCTTACCTTATTGCCCTTGGAAGAGTTAGATAATTACCTAAAGGGCGATAAATTAATAAAGGTTCTAATTGATAAAGATTGTAGAATTAAAAGGGACATAGTTCCGACTGATATAGATTATCATGTAAGAAAGCCAAGCGCAAGGGAGTATGATGATTGCTGCAATGAATTTTGGAATGTAACACCTTATGTTATTAAAGGATTGTGCCGCAAAGAGATACTGTTTGCAATCGATCATCTGAACCAGATTCTACGGTTTGAACTACTTAGGATGATGTCGTGGAAGGTTGGGATAAAGACAGAATTTTCATTAAGTGTTGGGAAAAATTATAAGTATATTAACAAATACATTGATGAAGATCTATGGAATAGATTATTATCTACATATCGCATGGATTCCTATGAAAATATTTGGAAGTCATTATTTATATGCCACCAATTGTTCAGGGAAGTGTCCAAAGAGGTAGCAGAACTACTGGGGTTTGATTATCCAGAGTATGGTAAGAACATAACAAGATATACCGAGGACATGTATAAAAAATATGTTGAAAATGACTATTTTTAAAGATTAGCAAAGATTATTAACCATAAGCAAGGGGTGTAAATGTATGGAAAGTACTGATGTTATAAATGAAATTAGAGGTATATTACCTCGTAACTCAATTGGAAAATATGATTTACTAACTATTTTTACACATAAAACCGTTTTTGATAAAATTGTAAAAGTACTATATGGTTTTTGATATTGATAATTTAAAAGGATTTCTTAATGATACCAGTTCATTTGGGTTTATAGCTAAAGAAAATAATAAAATTATAGGATTTGCATATTGCTATACACTTTTAAGACCTGATGGAAAAACAATGTTTTATTTACACTCAATAGGAATGTTACCTAACTATCAAGACAAAGGTTATGGTTCAAAATTATTATCTTTTATTAAGGAATATTCTAAAGAGATTGGTTGTTCTGAAATGTTTTTAATAACTGATAAAGGTAATCCTAGAGCTTGCCATGTATATGAAAAATTAGGTGGTAAAAATGATTATAAAGATGAAATAGTATATGTATATGATTATGAAAAAGGTGATAAATAAATGAATATAGTTGAAAATGAAATATGTATAAGAACTTTAATAGATGATGATTTTCCTTTGATGTTAAAATGGTTAACTGATGAAAGAGTATTAGAATTTTATGGTGGTAGAGATAAAAAATATACATTAGAATCATTAAAAAAACATTATACAGAGCCTTGGGAAGATGAAGTTTTTAGAGTAATTATTGAATATAACAATGTTCCTATTGGATATGGACAAATATATAAAATGTATGATGAGTTATATACTGATTATCATTATCCAAAAACTGATGAGATAGTCTATGGTATGGATCAATTTATAGGAGAGCCAAATTATTGGAGTAAAGGAATTGGTACAAGATATATTAAATTGATTTTTGAATTTTTGAAAAAAGAAAGAAATGCTAATGCAGTTATTTTAGACCCTCATAAAAATAATCCAAGAGCAATAAGGGCATACCAAAAATCTGGTTTTAGAATTATTGAAGATTTGCCAGAACATGAATTACACGAGGGCAAAAAAGAAGATTGTTATTTAATGGAATATAGATATGATGATAATGCCACAAATGTTAAGGCAATGAAATATTTAATTGAGCATTACTTTGATAATTTCAAAGTAGATAGTATTGAAATAATCGGTAGTGGTTATGATAGTGTGGCATATTTAGTTAATAATGAATACATTTTTAAAACAAAATTTAGTACTAATAAGAAAAAAGGTTATGCAAAAGAAAAAGCAATATATAATTTTTTAAATACAAATTTAGAAACTAATGTAAAAATTCCTAATATTGAATATTCGTATATTAGTGATGAATTATCTATACTAGGTTATAAAGAAATTAAAGGAACTTTTTTAACACCAGAAATTTATTCTACTATGTCAGAAGAAGAACAAAATTTGTTAAAACGAGATATTGCCAGTTTTTTAAGACAAATGCACGGTTTAGATTATACAGATATTAGTGAATGTACTATTGATAATAAACAAAATGTATTAGAAGAGTATATATTGTTGCGTGAAACTATTTATAATGATTTAACTGATATAGAAAAAGATTATATAGAAAGTTTTATGGAAAGACTAAATGCAACAACAGTTTTTGAGGGTAAAAAGTGTTTATGCCATAATGATTTTAGTTGTAATCATCTATTGTTAGATGGCAATAATAGATTAACTGGAATAATTGATTTTGGAGATTCTGGAATTATAGATGAATATTGTGATTTTATATACTTACTTGAAGATAGTGAAGAAGAAATAGGAACAAATTTTGGAGAAGATATATTAAGAATGTATGGAAATATAGATATTGAGAAAGCAAAAGAATATCAAGATATAGTTGAAGAATATTATCCTATTGAAACTATTGTTTATGGAATTAAAAATATTAAACAGGAATTTATCGAAAATGGTAGAAAAGAAATTTATAAAAGGACTTATAAAGATTGATTATATAATATATGAAAAGCTATTATAAAAGACATTAGTATTAAATAGTTTAAAAAAATGAAAAATAATAAAGGAAGTGAGTCAAGTCCAGACTCCTGTGTAAAATGCTATACAATGTTTTTACCATTTCTACTTATCAAAATTGATGTATTTTCTTGAAGAATAAATCCATTCATCATGTAGGTCCATAAGAACGGCTCCAATTAAGCGATTGGCTGATGTTTGATTGGGGAAGATGCGAATAATCTTTTCTCTTCTGCGTACTTCTTGATTCAGTCGTTCAATTAGATTGGTACTCTTTAGTCGATTGTGGGAATTTCCTTGTACGGTATATTGAAAGGCGTCTTCGAATCCATCATCCAATGATGCGCAAGCTTTTGAATATTTTGGTTGATCGATATAATCATGAATCAATCGATTTTTAGCCTCACGCGCTAAGTTAATATCTGTGAACTTAAAAATTCCTTTAACAGCTTCTCTGAAAGATTTTGAATTTTTTTTAGGAATGGTGGTAAAGATATTTCTTAGGAAGTGAACTTGGCATCTTTGCCAACTTACGTTGGTGAAGGATTTTCTAATGGCAGAGACTAATCCGGTTCTGTTGCAAAGTTTTAAATCTACTATCAAATAAGGTAGAATAATAGAAAAAGATAGCAGGAGGAATGACGATGAATCATTTTAAAGGAAAGCAATTTCAGCAGGATGTGATTATTGTAGCCGTGGGCTACTATCTTCGTTATAACCTTAGCTATCGTGAAGTTCAAGAAATCTTATATGATCGTGGCATTAACGTTTCTCATACGACGATTTATCGTTGGGTGCAAGAATATGGCAAACTACTCTATCAAATTTGGAAAAAGAAAAATAAAAAATCCTTTTATTCATGGAAAATGGATGAAACGTACATCAAAATTAAAGGAAAATGGCATTATTTGTATCGAGCCATCGATGCAGATGGTTTAACCTTGGATATTTGGTTACGTAAAAAACGGGACACACAAGCAGCCTATGCTTTTCTTAAGCGGTTAGTGAAGCAGTTTGATGAACCGAAGGTTGTAGTCACAGATAAAGCCCCCTCTATTACAAGTGCCTTTAAGAAACTAAAAGAATACGGCTTTTATCAAGGGACAGAACATCGTACCATTAAATACCTGAATAATTTGATTGAACAAGACCATCGTCCAGTAAAGAGACGCAATAAATTCTATCGAAGTTTACGCACTGCCTCTACAACGATTAAAGGCATGGAAGCCATCCGAGGATTATATAAGAAAACCCGAAAAGAAGGCACTCTCTTCGGGTTTTCGGTCTGTACTGAAATCAAGGTATTATTGGGAATCCCAGCTTAAATCATAGATACCGTAAGGGATTTTATTCTTTATTTAAAACTTTGCAACAGAACCCTTTTGTTCCATGAGAAGGTTGTGAGTTAGCTCATCGACCTTCTTTTTGTTTGTCTTGTTGAGTTGTTTGTAGAGGGTGAGGTGGGGATGTTCTTCTTGAAGGTTACTTGCTTCTATATGGAGGACTTGAGCCAGTTCTTTGAGGTGTTTCTTATTAGGGACAGTTTTGCCTGTCTCCCAAGCAGACAGTGTGGCTCTTGTGACCCCTAGTTCGTTTGCGATAGCTGTTTGGGATAGATGATTGGTTAATCGATATTCTTTTAACTTACTGGCAGAAAACATTTTCTCACCCCTTTTGTCATTTTATAGATTGACAAAATTATATCATAGTGTATAATATAAAGCAAGAGTAAAGAGTAGGTATGTTTGTAATTCAAATCTCGATAGCACTATGTTTTAGGAGAACAGGATATGGCGTTTAATTCATTCGAAAAATTGCTTCAATCAAACTATTATAACGATATTTTCAAAGCAGTAGATAATTATATTTACCACCACCGTTCCTATATATCGGTCAAGTCACATACTGTTGAAGACCCAAACTTTAAGAAGTTGGATGATTTTGCGATAAAGAAAGTCTTGTCTCGTAAAGTTAGAGACGGAATAATTGTTTCTGAACTTCAGGTCATTGCTTCTCTTGAAATTAAGGGGCAGACGAAGTATGGCTATGAAATAGATAGTGCCAATCTGTGGTTAAGAATGACGGTTGAGTATGAGTTGAATGAAGGAATACATAATTTTACAGTTCTTCAGGTTAATCCCTTTGATCCAAAAGATTATGATAATAGTGAATTAGGTCTTAGTCCAGAATTTGTTCCATACATTAAAGCTAAGGATATGGATGAGATTGCGGAAGGAATTTTGAAGCAATATTACCCTCAAGCACTAGAAGCTCCCATGGCTTTGCCGATTGATGGCTATCTTGCCAATATCGGATTGACTAAGATGGAGGGTAAGTTAACAGAGGATAGTTCCATTTTTGGAGAGATGGTCTTCAAAGATACAGAAGTTCTATTTTATGATGAGGATACTCCAGAATCAAGACTCGTGAAGAAAAAGACTATTTTAGTAGATCCCGAAGTTATCTGCTTGCGTAATCAAGGGAGTTATAATAATACAATAGTCCATGAATCAGTTCACTGGTTGCTCCATCGTCATCATAATGAGTATAAAATGCTATTTGATCAGAATCATAAACGAAGTAGTAGTCTAAGAGATAACACTATCTCTAGTTCATCAGAGTGGAGAGACTATGACTGGATGGAGTGGCAGGCAAATGGAATTGCTGCTAGAATTCTGATGCCTAAGTCCATGACAAGGCAAAAGGTCAATCAACTCTTTACAGACTACTCCTTAAAATATGCTAGTGATGAGAAATTAACCATGTTTGAAAGAATCATAGATGACCTCGCAGAATTCTTTCAGGTCTCTCGCCTAGCGGCTAAAATTCGGTTACAACAATTGGGCTATCATGAATTTGAAGGCATTTATAATTTCGTTGGAGATGAATATCTACGAAGCTATGGTTGTGAACTTAAAGCTATGACTGAAAACAAAAGCTTCACTATTGCCTTTCCCAACGCTTGTCTGTTGAGTTGGAAGAATGAACAGTTTAGGAAGTTGATGGATTCAGGTCGATATGTTTATGTGGATAACCATTTTTGCTTGAATGATCCTCAATATGTGAACATGGTGGAGTACGGTATTTACGAAATGACAGACTATGCATACAAACATATGGATGAGTGTTGCCTATTGTTTGATATTTTCTATAAGACAGATAAAAATAAGTCTATATCGATCACTATCTTTAATGAGTATGTGATGTATCGTGGAAAATCGACGGTTGAAATAGAGGTGGATTTCTCTGAGTTCACCAATATTGTTAATGGTTCAATAATTCTAGATAGTGGACGAATATTTGAAGAGGTAGTCAGAATCAATGATGAGATGCCGAGTGGCTTTTGTGCCATGCTTATCTACCATCGTACACGCAAAAACATCACTCAAGAAGATCTTGCTGAGGCATCAGGTGTTAGTTTATCTACTATTCAGCGTTTTGAAACTCAAAGAGATGCGAGTAGGAAACTGGAAAAGATGATGGGGATTACTCTTGGAATGAAGCTATATCCTGACTTTAGCTTTAAGTTGATTGAAAAGAGTGGTACAACATTTAGAGATGAGATGCCGACTCATTGTGCTTATAAGATGTTGCTGAGATATTACTATCATTTGGGAGCTTATGAATGCAACCAGAAGTTGATAGAGATGAAGATTCCTGAATTTTGGGAAAAATAATTTTAACGACACCCTTCAAATTTTGAGGGGTGTTTTTTTGTTTGTTATGCGTGTATTTGAGAGTGGAGGTCATCAAGTTAAGTATGTGAAAGGAAGTTTCAAAAACACTGATTTTAACGATTTTATTGAATGAGGGAAGCTGTTCTACCCCTCATTTTTTGCTGTGTACCATTTCGTTCAATGGTACTATACTAGACTTATCAAGAACACCTTCTGTCAATACGGAGTCATGACGATGACCATAATTTCAGATGTAGAGATGGTGGGAAACTATTTCAGCTTGTGAAATTGGCTGACCGATAACATAGAGGAAAGTAACTATGCGGTCAAGAATATTTTTTGCATGCCTTGATTTGTCATGTGTGCTTTCGGTATTAACTGGAAAGCCAATCAATCATGACAATCAATGTCAACTTTTTCAACTACTGCCAAGCTCAATCTTCATCAACTGGAGTACATCCAACTGAAAGTGAAGTACTAGCACCTATGTTTGTACAGGATTACTACATGACTTCACATCATTCAGGTTTGCTACGTGGCACGTTTCGTCAATGTCGTATCATGGGTATTTCAATACTAACTGCCTTTGTTCCAGTCGCAGAAGAGGACTATGAACAGATGGTCTGGTGGTATAACAACTCAGTTAATGATTATCTCAAAGATTTTCGTAAGCCGAGTAAAAATGCCCCTAAAGTTTCATCCTGGGAAGCATTCACAGAGAAACAAGATTTACCAGTTATTGATGATGGGATTGAGCTTTATCTATTCATGGATCAATTTGAGTTTTTGAAATCAAAACTTGCAGAATCAAACTTTCAAGCACCAGAAATTTTGGAAATGCTATTTGATGGTTATGAGAATAAGGAAATCTTTGAAAAACTAGGAGTTCAGAAATCTGCAGGCTATAAAAAAGTCAATAATACTAAGAAAGAAGGGTTTGAGCTTTACAAAGAATTAAATAAATAACAGAATCGCCATCTCAATTGTGAGGTGGCGATTTTTTGCTAATCTTTCTGATAGAATATGCATTCGTATCCATCGGCACGAAGGTTAATATCAGACATCCAGTCTGGTGCAATCCCCATTAATAATGCAATCTCATCAAGTTTTTGTTCCATTGGGCATTCGATTATTACTTCATCATGTACATGTCCTACAATTTTAAACTCTTTCAGTTGTTTCAAAGAGTATGCAAGAATGTCACGGCTGATAGCTTGTACAATGTTCTCCACAAATTTTGGACCATAACTTTCTAACCTCTCCCAACGTTTAGCAGTTCCAGTTCCCTCATAAGTGACGGACTCTCCACCGAACTGGTTCTCTCCAATTCTTGGTTTAATATATGCTAATTTACGACCAGATGGGAGTGTAATGAATAGAATGCCACTTCTTACTTCAAATTGAATACCGTGAGTAGATGTTGGAATTTGTTCCTTTACAGCAGTCTTTACAGCATTATCGACATCCCACCATAAGAGAACGATATTGGGATTTGCTTGTCGCCAAGAGTTCACTAGTGGTTGGAGTTCTTCCTCCGATAGTCCCATATCAATTGCTCCCATGCCTTTGAGTGCACCGACTGAACCACCATATCCGCAAGCAAGTTCCGCAATTTTCCCTTTTTGTCTCAATTCAGAATTTTGTCCGTGTTTTTCAACTGGTACTCCAAACATCTGAGAAGCGGACATACAGTAGATGTCTTTTCCCAGTTCAAATACCTTACTACGCCATCTCTCCCCTGCCAAGTGGGACAGGATTCGAGCTTCGATAGCTGAAAAGTCGCAAACAATGAATTTCTTTCCTTTACTAGGGACAAAGGTCGTTCGGATAAGTTGAGATAAGGTATCTTGTGTGTCGTAGAGTAGCTCAGTAGCTTCTAAGTCACCTGTTCTGAAAAGTTCTCTAGCTTCCTCTAGGTCAGGAAGATGGTTCTGTGGTAAATTCTGAAGCTGTACCAAACGGCCAGCCCATCGACCTGTACGGTTAGCTCCGTAAAATTGAAACATCCCCCTTGCTCGACCGTCCTTACAAACACAGTTCATCATGGCTTGATATTTGGATACACTTGATTTGGCGGCTTGCTGACGAAGTTTAAGAACTTGAGCAGTCGTATGATCAACCATTTTGAGAAGTTCTTTCACCGCTTTTTTGTCGAGTGAATCTGTAGTTACTCCATGTTCACGTAGCCAGCCAATCATCTGTAGAACAGAGTTGGGATTTTCTAGACTTGTTAAAGCTTTCAGTTCCTCTTGGATTTGAGCTTTGCTCTCTGTATCAATTTTGATTGCTGCTTTAACAAAATCAACATCTATGCCAATACCTCGGTCGTTGATAATCTGATCCTGGAGGTACTCATCCCAAACAAAATCAGGTACTGGGAAGTTTTTCAGTCGTTCCTTGATGGCCAATTCGACCTCAACATCACGTCTGTTGTAATCGATAAAGGTAGCCCACTTGTCAGGCGCGTGATGTGGAAAGTTGCGAATTCGTCCCTCATTGACTTTGGTAGGCTTACAAGGTACGCAGAAGTAGCGAATGAGGTCAGCCCCCTCTCTCATCTTTTTGTCTTTGAGTTTGAGAACTGTTCCAACCCCTTCTAAGGAAAGTGGGAGTCCTAAATATGCGGACCAAATCATGCTACACCGCCATGAATTAGGCGAGAGAAATCCATCTGATAAGAATTCAGGATGATATTTCTTGAGCCAGTTGGATATGCAAATTCGCTCAAATGAAGCGTTGAATGCCCATTTTATGACACTATCATTCACCAAGGCCTCAAGGATATCTTGTGGAAATTTCTCTTTAGTTAAGTCATATACAGTAACTGGTCCATTATCGACAGATACCGCAAACAAAAGGATTTCAAAACTGTCATCTTCCGCATAGCGATAGACACCAGATTTTCGTAAGTCAATTTCACAATAAGTTTCGATGTCTATACTGATCTCTTTAATTGGCATAGTTTGTCCTTTCTGAAAAAGGTGACAGAAGTACTGCCACCTTGAGTTCTATTTGTTTTTTCGACTGAGTGGTGTTTGACTAAGTTTTTCTTTATTTTGCTTTGCCTTTCGTTCCATTTCATTTCGAATGTCATCTCTAATGGTCATATATCCGAAGTATAGTCCGATAAGCACCCAGAGGCTCATAATAGTACAAGTTAAAATAGTATACATCATTAATCTAATTCTCTCTTTCTAGTTCAAAAAGTCATCATCGTCTTCTGTCGCAAAATCATCTTCAGCACGAGTGCGACCACCGAGGGGCTCGCCATCACGCAATTTTTGCAAGTTATTCAAACCGCAAGCAATCCCTTTATTGCCATTGGAATTAAATGCGTAGAAGGTAATAGAAGCACGTCCGTAGATGCCTGAATACAATTCTGATGTATCAATGATTTCTTGACGATTTCCGTCAACCACCCCAGGTTTGTGTGGAGAGTTGGCATTCACAAAGTAAGCATTTTTGTATGCTTCATCATCCGGGCGTTCAAGGTCACCATCACGAAGTGGAGTTTTTAGAGTAGATAATGCAGGTACAGATTTACCGTTGCCCTTGAGTTTTGACTCACCTTCTTTGTATGCTTGCTCAATAGCGGCATTGATTTTGTTAATGGTGACAGTATCCTCTTTTGGGATGATGAGTGAGGCACTGTACTTGGGAATACTACCGTTAATTGACTTGGGCTCGTTGGCATTTAAGTAGCTGAAGCGAGTGTTTGGTCCTGTTATTACTTTGGTTGTCATATAGTCATTCCTCATTAAATTCATTTTTTGCTAGGTTCATCTCTTGACGGCTATCGCCAATAGGAACAAGTGTTGGTTTTCCACTTGGTTTTATGATAAGACCACCAAGCAGGTCATTAAAAGTTTTCTTGCCAAGTAACTTAGTCATGGCAGTGATAGTGAGGAGTTTCTTCTCATAAGGGTCATAGCCTGCCTCAATCACTGCTTGGCTCACAGCTGACTCATCTGAGAATTTACGAACAGAGCGCCCTTCAACCAGTTTGTATCCTGGGATAGGATGTCCGTCTGTGGCTTGATTTAAAGCATAAGCTTTGATGTCGTTTGCCCATGAAATAAACAAATCTAGTTTAGGCAAAATCTCTGCAATGTTCTCGTTATCAAGGGAAGCTGGATTCGCAAACTCCATCTTGGCTAGTGCCAAATTATCCTCAGCACGTTTGCGACAGACATTCTTGAGTTTACAGAATTGGCAGTGTTTACCAGACTGCATCTCTCCCTCACCCTTGAATGCAAGTTCAGCTTTTGGAGCGAGTACGTTTTCCGCCCATTTAAGCAACTCAGTCTTTTCTATCTCAAAAGTAGAAATGTTATGTTTTCGTGGTTGAAAGATGGTCATGGTGACTTTATCAAAATCATAAAGTCCATCAAACATTTCAATGCTACCTAAGGCATAACACATCATTTGCGGGTTGTAGTTTGCATCAACTAGAACACCAAGCCCGTGCTTGTAGTCAATTACCTGAAGAAGTCCATCCGCCACGATGATGCAATCCCCAGTCCCAAAACCTTCAGGAACCCACTTGGAAAAGTCAAGTCGTTGTTCGACAAGAACTGTAGGGTCACGAGAGTAACCTCTAGCTTTCTCGATTTGTTCCATGACATAGTTGCAGTATTCTTCTGCACAATCCTGCATTTCATCGTTATAAAATGCTAAATTCTCAGTTGGATCACGCGCATTCCTACCTAAAGCTTTCTCGACTAGATAAGCACATAACTCGTGAGCATCCGTACCTTCAAGGGCAAACTCAGAGTTTACATCTGGCATATCTTCTGTTAACCGAATGGAAGGTGGGCAGTTCAACCAACGATGTGATGCAGAAGCAGATAGAATGGCGTGGTTAGTCATTACCAATCCCTCCAGCTTCTTCAAGGACTGCCGCAAAGTGTTTAGGGTCAAGAGCTGATAGAGAAGAAGCACCGTATGCATTTAGAAGAGCACGAACCTCATTCTTAAAGCCATCTTTTGCCTTTGTTGCAAGGACTGCACGGACATCCTCCAATTGAATTTCCTTTTGTAGTTCATTTTTTGGTGGATTTGATTTAGGTACTGTTTCATCATCAGTAGATAGGAGTTTTTTGAACTCATCCACCAATCGAAGGTAGTACTTTGCAGTTTCTTCCATATCATGAATTAGTCTATTCAGTTCTTTCATTTTGCTCATTGTTTTCTTCCTCCATAATTTTCCGAGCGAGTAGTTTTGAGATGACGCTGATAGCGATGAGAGTATCAGCTACGTTTTCATCAGGTTTGATGTATGGTTCGTTTACCATATTTGGTCCTCCTATCTTACTAAGTAAGGTTTTGATTAATTTTTCCACTTTGTAAGAGATTTTTTTTAGCCATATCCCTTACACATTACTAAGTAGAACCAAGTGATGTTTTTCCGTTAGATTTGAAAAAATTTTGAGTATCAAAAAAGTTTCCTGTGCAATTTAATAGGAAACTTCTATTTTTTTGAATAATTTTTTCTGAGAGAGCGGAAAGATTTGTCAGATTCTTACTTAGTAAGTTAAGAAGATATATTTCTAAAAATACTGCAAAAATATGGAGGGTGCATAATGCAATTTACCTTATCTCATTCAGGACAGACTGGGGTTCAGACAACCACTGTCTACCCCAATCAAGTAGCTATTACTGATGAAATATCGCTACAAACTGTTGTGCAATTCGACCATGTGGCGGGGCTGTTTTTAAACAATACACGCTCAAATGCCAATTTCATCAAGTCAGATGTACTGGTCATGGATATTGATAATGACCATTCTGAAAATCCAGAAGAGTGGATAGCTGTAGAGAGACTAAAAGAAATCTTTGCGGATTATAACTTTGCCTTGGTAACTAGTCGAAGTCATATGCAGGCTAAGGCAGGAAAAGCTCCAAGACCAAAATTTCATATTTATTTCCAAATCAATGAGGTAACTGATAAAGATATTTATGTAGCCATGAAGGAAGAACTCTGTAATCAATACAAGTTTTTTGATGATCATGCCAAGGATGCGGCAAGGTTTTTCTTTGGAAATCCCAATGCACAGGTTATATGGCATGATTCATGGCTAACTATTGATGAAGATTTGTTTCAAGCTGTGTCTATTGATGATGAGGAAGATTTCGATGCAGACTTCTATACTCCTACAAGTGGACCAATCCAGCAAGGGAGTCGTAATTCAACGATGTCTGTATTTGCAGCTAAGATCCTAAAACGCTTGGGAGTAACGAAAGAAGCAAGAGATGGCTTTGATGAACAAGCTCAAAAATGTGTTCCTCCTCTAGATAAGGCGGAGTTAGACACCATCTGGGGTAGTGCCGTTCGATTCTACAATAATACGATTCAGAACTCCAAAGGCTATGTGGCACCTGATGTTTTCAATAATGAAGCGATGCGTCCAGATGATTTTACTGATATTGGTGAAGCGGGTTTACTAGCTCGTGAGTTTGGAGATAGGATTGCCTTCACACGTGAGACAGATTACCTAGCCTATAACGGAAAATACTGGGTAGAGGATGAGCAATTAGCCATGCGTCAAGTTCATACATTCTTAGATGAGCAGCTAGAGGTTGCGAATGGTGATTTGGAAGATAAAACCAAAAAACTGATTCAGACAGGGATTCCAGAGGAGTTGATTTTTAAAGGGCTTAAGGTACTAGAAAAGGCGATAGACACTCCAGTACAATCATCTGCTTTCAAGGAGTATAAGAGGGCATTTGATTTCCATAAATTTGTCATGAAGTACCGAGATTATCGCAACCTCTCAGCTATTGTCAAAACTGCCAAGCACATGGTTCGGATGAGTGTCTCTGAATTTGATAATAATGAAATGTTGCTGAACACACCTAATGCCACAATCGACCTGTCAAAAGGACTAGCTGGTGTTAAAGACCATGTGTCATCAGATTATTTGACTAAAATGGCGACAGCCTCTCCAAGTGATAAAGGAAAAGGTTTGTGGTTGGAGACGCTTGCCACCTTCTTCTGTGGGGATCAAGAATTGATTGACTACGTTCAGATGGTGGTTGGTATGGCAGCCATCGGTAAGGTTTATCAAGAGCATCTCATTATTGCTTACGGCAGTGGTGCGAACGGTAAGTCTACCTTCTGGAACACTATCGCAAGAGTGCTTGGGAACTATTCAGGCAAACTGTCTGCCGATGCGCTTACTATGAGTGTTCGTCGTAATGTCAGTCCAGAAATGGCTGAACTAAAAGGCAAACGCCTCATCATTGCATCAGAGATGAGTGAGGGCATGAGGTTAAATACCTCCATGGTGAAACAGCTCTGTTCTACTGATGAAATCTTGGCTGAGAAGAAGTACAAAGCACCGTTTCATTTTGTCCCATCTCATACGCTAGTGCTTTACACTAACCACCTTCCTAAAGTTGGAGCGAACGATGATGGGATTTGGCGACGTCTGATTGTCATTCCTTTCAATGCCAAGATTACTGGTCGTAGTGATGTCAAGAATTTTGCGGACTACCTTTACGATGAAGCAGCACCAGCCATCATGACTTGGATTATTGAAGGGGCAGAAAAATCCGTCAAAGCTCACTTCAAGTTTACTTTGCCAAAGGTCGTTCAAGAATCGGTAGCTGCCTACCGTGAAGCAAACGATTGGATGGGGCAGTTCTTGTCAGATTGTTGCGATGTTGACGCTACTTTCACGGAGAAGTCGGGAGAACTATACTCCACTTACCGTACTTATTGCTTAAAGGTAAATGAGTACACGCGCAGCACAACAGATTTTTATACTGCCCTAGCTAACGCTGGTTTCACCAAGAAAAAGACAAGTAAAGGAATGATTGTTCAAGGTTTACGACTGAAAGAAGACGATGATTTTCTTAATTAAGGCGTGACAGTCGGTGCAGATCGTCATACTCACCCAAGGAATAGTAGTGACGGTCGTGATAGGCGAAAAGTAAACTCATTTCAAAATCTTATTTTTATTCTTTTTGAAAACTGTAGAGAGTTTTGAAATGGATTGTCACGACCTGCATTAATGGTCAAAAGTGCAGGTCTAGAAGGTCACATACAAAAGTTGCCATAGGGGATTTTCAAAGTGCAGGTCTAGAAGGTCATTTCTATAACTTGTATATAAGAAAAAATAAAAAGAATAAAAAAATATATAGGAAAGTTAAGGAACTGACTACCTTGACCTGCACTTTTACCTTGGCGATGTTTTGACGAAAGGATCAGTTATGAGAGAAAAAATTGTTGAACAGAAGTTAGTAATTGAAGTGAAAAAGCGTGGAGGGATTTGTCCTAAATGGGTATCACCATCTTTTTCTGGTGTGCCAGATCGCTTGGTGTTTTTACCCAATGGCAAGTTTGGCTTGGTGGAAGTAAAAGCTCCTGACCAAAAGCCAAGGAAGTTACAACTGTCAAGACATAAACTGTTCGAGCGGTTAGGCTTTAAGGTTTATGTGATTGACCGCATTGAGATGATTGGAGAGGTGCTAGATGAAATTGACATTACATAACTATCAGGTAGTCGTCAAGGACTTCATCATAGGTCACCCTTATGCAGCAGTCATCTTAGACATGGGGATGGGAAAGACGGCTACAACCTTGTCTGCAGTAAATGAGCTGATGTTTGACCGATTTGAGGTCACAAAAGTTTTGGTTATTGCCCCACTTCGAGTCGCAAATACAGTATGGAGTGATGAGATTGAGCAATGGGCGGAGTTGCGTCACTTACGGTATTCGAAAATTGTGGGAACACCAAAGCAACGAAAAGTAGCTCTTCAGAAAGATGCGGATGTCTATATCGTCAATCGTGAAAATCTCCCTTGGTTGGTGGAACAATGTAGTCCCTATTTCAAGTGGGATATGGTAGTGATTGATGAATTGAGTTCTTTCAAGTCTTGGCAGTCCAAGCGTTTCAAAGCCTTTATGGCAATGCGTCCTTACATGAAACGTATCGTTGGTTTGACTGGAACACCAAGCTCAAATGGGCTAATGGATTTGTTTGCAGAGTTTAAAGTCATTGACGGAGGTGAACGTCTTGGCCACTTCATCGGTGAGTTTCGTAGTCGTTACTTTGAAGAGGGTCGTCGTAACGGAAACATTGTTTATGAATACATCCCCATGGACTATGCGGAGTGTCAAATTCAAGACAAGATTAGTGATATTACCATTTCTATGAAGGCATTAGACTATCTGGAGATGCCTGAATTGATTTCAACCAAGAAACTGGTGCGTATGACAGAAAAGGAAAAAGAAAAATACATTCAGTTTAAGAAAGAGTATGTATTGTCAGAGTTGGATGGATTAGAAGTAACTGCTGCCAATGCTGCAAGCCTAACGAACAAGTTAGTTCAGTTATCTAATGGAGCTGTATATTCTGATGATCATACGGTTGTGGCATTACATGAACAGAAACTAGATGCCCTTGAAGATATCCTTGAATCCGCAAATGGAGAGCCTGTCTTAGTGGCCTATTGGTTCAAACATGACTTAGCTCGGATTATTGGACGTTTAGAAAAACTCAAGGTAAAGAGTAGGGTGCTGAAAACAGAAGAAGATATTCGTGAGTGGAACAAGGGAAATGTTCCAGTTGGCTTACTTCATCCAGCTGGAGCTGGTCATGGGTTGAACCTTCAAAAAGGCGGTCACCACTTGGTCTGGTTTGGATTAACGTGGTCGTTGGAATTATACCAACAAACAAATGCCCGACTTTGGCGACAGGGTCAAGAGGCTGAGACAGTTGTTATCCAACACATTGTGACTGTAGGAACGATTGATGAGGAAATCCTGAAGGCACTAGAAAACAAAGATGCACAACAAGAACGGCTGATTGAAGCTGTTAAAGCACAAGTAGGAGGGGCAGATGGATAAGGCAGAGCACATACTGACGAATTACAATGAACTCAAAAGTGACTTGGAGATGTTAAAGTATCGTTTGAAACATTTCAAACCAGTGACAGAAAATGAGGTTATAGGATCACTAGTTTTTGAAAAATCTGATGAACCTAGAGTTAAAAGTACACCTACCAATCAACGGTCAGAGATGATTGCGCTGAATTTTCGTGAGAAGATGATCCAGGAAAATGAGGAACAATTGGCGGATTTATCGCAACGGTATATCCGATTGGCTAATGACCTTGATAATTTTGAGATGGCTTTAAAATTTCTAAAGGGAGATTTATATGATTTTGCTCAATCCATGCTTAAGACAGATAGTAATTGGGATAGCTTGATGAGAGAGTTTCATATTAGCCGAAGTACTGTTAGAAATTGGCGACGTAAGGTCTTAGACCATGTTAGGGAAGTTTATCTGAAAATGGGATTTTCTTTGGAAAAGTAACCTCTCCCTGACCTCTCCCTAACCTACCAGTAACCTACCCCTGCACTAAGTGTGACCCAACATTGACCTCACTTTGTCAAAATTTGTGGTAGAATTGTAAGTGTCAAAATAGATAAAAATCTCCCTCAAATGACTGGATATTCTTTGGCTGATAGGGTAATATACACCTAGAAAAACCAAAGGAGAATAACCATGTGGACTGACGGACGGATTGATTATCAAGGACAAAAAGTGGATTACATTGCCAAGGTTAGTCCCCAACCTTCAGAAGTTGGAATTGACCTTGGATGTGTTTTCAAATTAGATATTGAAGTAGCTGAAGAAACAATCGTTTCTTACGACAGAGGATGGGAAATCTATCCTGAAACAGAAAATCGTGAAGCCATTCTTGAGGCGGTTTTGTTGGTTTTAACTGTTTAAAATATCTTTAAATTAATGCAGAAAAGACTGGATATATCTCCTTTTTAGAGTTAATATGTACACAACAAAAGAAGAGGAGAACAATACAATGACAAAACGCCAAGAAGAAAAACTCAATGCCCTTTTAACAGAGATTGCTAAAGAAGAACTACTAGTTGAAACTTTGGAAAAACGTTGGAGTGACAACCTTGATTTCTACGATGTTTCGGTTTGGGGAATCAAAAGAGCATTGGAGAGAGCCTACGAAGCAGGCCGACAATCAGTAAAATAAACCAAAGCCTAGCCCAAGGGTTGGGCTTTTTGCGTGGAGGAATTATGATTATTTCTAGTGAACAAGTGTCGGTTGGACACCCAGATAAAATCTGTGACCAGATTTCAGATGCCATTTTGACGGAGTGTCTCAAGTATGATAAATCAAGTCGAGTGGCAGTTGAAACCTTAATCAAGGATAACCAAGTTGTGGTAGCTGGTGAAATTTCAACTAGACATTACTTTAATCTCGAGAACATTGTACGTCAGGTTGTCGAGCCACTTGGTATGAAGAATGTTCTGGTAAGTAACCTACTTGGACTCCAAAGTTCTGATATTGCCAAAGGTGTTGATAATGGTGGTGCTGGTGACCAAGGAATGATGTTTGGTTATGCGACAGATGAAACACCTGAGTACCTCCCCCTTCCTTATGTTCTAGCCACTCGAGTCCTTGAGAAACTGATGTCACTTGGTCACCCCTTACTTGGAAAGGACGCTAAGGCACAGGTATCCTACGACTATGAGAAGAAACGGATTGACACCTTCTTAGTTTCCATCCAACATGCAGATACAGTAGACCTAGCCAAAGTGAAGCGAATTGTGACTGAGGCTATGATGGCAGTAGCTCTTCGTTACAATCAGAATCTAGATTTCAACGTTCTAGTCAATCCAACTGGACGTTTTGTTCTTGGTGGTTCATTTGCGGATGCAGGAGTTACTGGACGTAAGATTGTTGCAGATACATATGGTGGTTTCGCACATCATGGTGGGGGTGCCTTCTCTGGAAAAGACCCAAGCAAGGTTGACCGCTCCGCAGCATACATGGCACGAAAGATTGCCAAGGATATTGTTCGTGAAGGGTATGCGAAACGATGTGAAGTACAATTAGCCTACGCCATTGGAGTTGTAGAACCAGTGTCGGTGCATGTAGAAACCTTTGGAACCAGTCGCTACACCACACAACAAATGGAAGGAATGATTCGTGAACGGTATGATTTAACACCACAAGGGATCATTAAGGAACTTCATCTCTTGAATGTAGACTACACCAAAACATCTTGCTTCGGGCATTTCACGAAAGCCTATCTTCCTTGGGAGAAGTAAGATGCCAAGAAGACCAAGCACACCTTGTAAACAAAATGGTTGTCCAAACTTAGTACCATATGGACAGAAATATTGTGCGAACCATAAAGTAAACCACCAACTGGATGCCAAGTCAACCAAAGCAAAAGGATACAATGGCCAGTGGACCAAAGCACGACTTCGTTACTTAAAAGTTCATCCACTCTGTGTTCAATGCAAAGCCAAAGGTCGACTGACCAAGGCAACTGTTGTTGACCATATCACACCCCACCGAGGTGACCAAGAACTCTTTTGGAATCAAACTAACTGGCAAGCACTTTGTAAGTCTTGTCATGATAGAAAGACCAAGACGACTGACCGATATGTGGAGTATACGTATCGATTTTAGTCTTGGAGTTTCGTTACAAAAGTATCTCATTTTTCACCCATTGGGGGAGGGGGGATGAAATCTCTAAACCCTTGGGAGACTAAGACCGACGCCCCCTCAAACGTGCAATTTCGCAAAATTCGCAAGCGGGTACATTAAAATTGCTCAATTTTGACGTTCCTTCCCACCGTTATCACGTTTCTAATGTGGGGATGTAGCGTTCCCTAGTATGTCATTTTGGTAATAAAATAGTGAAAAAGGCTAGAAACAATGGTGAAAATAGTTGTTTTTAGTCCTTTTTTGCTGGAAAGGAAAACAAATGGACGAAAGTCAACGTAAACAAATCTGGAAAATGCGCGCAGAAGGTCTTGGCTATGGTTTCATCGGTAAGGTTACAGGTTTATCTAGAGATTCCGTTAAGAAATACTGTAAACGAAATCCAGAATTGCTTGGACATGGTGCTGCGACAAAGCAGATGGCAAAAGCCGACCAGAATGATGGACTTCGTTGCCCTCAGTGTTATCAAGTACTTAAAACTCACAAAATAGGTAGACCAAAGAAGTTCTGTTCGGATAAATGTCGTAAGGTTTGGTGGACAACTCATTCTGACGAACACGACAAATCAAAAACTGCATATGAAGATTTGACTTGCCAACATTGTGGCAGGTCATTTTTATCTTATGCTAATCCAAATAGAAAATATTGTAGCCATTCGTGTTACATCCAATCACGCTTTTATAAAGGAGAAATCAATGACAAGTCAACCAACAATGGAAATTAGAGAGATTCGATTATCTGAACTACACCCAGCCTCTTACAATCCTCGAAAAAAACTCAAAAAGGGTGACAAGGAATATGAAAAGATTAAGCAAAGCCTACTCAAGTTTGGCTACGTTGACCCCATCATCGTCAATAAAGATTTGACGGTTATTGGTGGCCATCAACGATTAACTGTATTGAAGGACTTAGACTATGAAACTGCCAAATGTGTTATTGTCGATTTATCCAAGGAAGATGAAAAGGCCCTAAACATTGCCCTTAACAAAATCACCGGTCAATGGGACGACCAGCTTTTGGCGGATTTGCTTTTGGATTTACAGGAGTCGGATTTCAATCTCGACCTGACTGGTTTTGAACCACCAGAAATTGATGACATTCTCTCCAACATTCATGACAAGGAGTTATCTGAAGATGACTTTGATGTGGACGAGGAGTTGAAGAAACCGACAGTAGCAAGACGTGGGGACGTCTGGCAACTTGGTAAACACCGAGTGATTTGTGGTGACTCAACTAAGGCAGAAACCTACGACCAACTTTTAGGTGATAAGAAAGTCAATCTTGTTGTGACAGACCCGCCGTATAATTGCGATGTTGAAAAGACGGCAGGTAA
Organism: Streptococcus sp. 2018WUSS126; assembly: GCF_044427425.1. Lineage (NCBI taxonomy): Bacteria > Bacillati > Bacillota > Bacilli > Lactobacillales > Streptococcaceae > Streptococcus > Streptococcus sp. 2018WUSS126. Next base: position 23,322 of record NZ_JAOTGB010000001.1, read on the forward strand.
AATTCAAAATGATAATATGGGTGATTCTGAATTTTATCAGTTTCTTTTAGCTATGTTTACTCAAGTTGAGAACCACATGGAAGTCGACGCCTCAATCTACGTATTTCATGCGGATACGGAAGGATTGAACTTCCGTAAGGCATTTAAGGATGCTGGTTTTTATCTCAGTGGATGTTGCATTTGGAAGAAGAACTCATTAGTGCTTGGACGTAGTCCTTATCAATGGCGACATGAGCCAGTCTTATACGGGTGGCGTCAAAAAGGCAAACACCAATGGTTCAGTGACCGTAAACAGACGACCATTTGGGAATACGACCGTCCTAAGTCCAGCAAAGACCATCCAACCATGAAGCCGATTCAGCTCATGGCTTACCCTATTCAAAATTCATCCATGAGAGGGACTTTGGTATTGGATCCTTTCCTTGGGTCTGGGTCAACCCTCATTGCGGCAGACCAGACAGGACGTATCTGTTATGGGATTGAACTTGATGAGAAGTTTGTGGATGTCATTGTGAAACGCTACATGGAAGCAACGGACAATACAGATGTGACGGTAGTCCGTGAAGGTCAATCAATCAGTTATGAAGAAGCAGTGAAACAGTTAGGGGGGATGTAATGTCTAATGTTCACTATTCATTTATTGGTTCAATTGGTATAGGAACTTTGAAAGATGGCACTCAATTTAGGTTTGATAGAGACAGATTCTCACTTATAGAAGATATTAACTTCTACCGAAATAAAAGTAACGATGAAGATGCAAAGTCGTACATTATTTGTGCGAAAGGCAAATATCTTCATCGTTACTTATTTGGTCATCGCCATGGATATGAAATCGACCACATTAATCTAGATACCTTTGATAATCGTTCTGAGAATATTCGTTTTTGTACGCATCAACAAAACCAAATAAATCAAGGTCTACAATCAAATAATACTTCTGGAGTAACAGGGGTTAGTTATTATAAACCAAGACAAAAATATCGTGCCAGAATCAAAATCTCTCAACGTGATATTCACCTGGGTTATTATGATACATTCCTAGAGGCAACCCAAGCTAGGAATGTTGGCATTGAATTGTTGTTTGGTGAGTACGGTCGTTATAACAAAGTTCCTGAAGTACCAAACTGGATTCGTAATAAAGTTGAGAAAATATGTAGGAATTATAAGTCATTCGCTTTAACAAATTATAGGGAGGAGACGGTATGACCTTAACTTTTCTTGATTTCTTTGCAGGAGTGGGTGGTTTTCGTCGTGGTTTGGAACTAGCGGGTTTCAAATGTATCGGTTACTGTGAGAAGGATAAGTTTGCACGAAAATCTTATGAAGCAATGTATGACACGAAAGGAGAATGGTTTCATGACGACATTACAAGCATTGACCCAACACAACTTCCAAATGCAGATTTATGGACTGCGGGAAGCCCTTGTCAAAATGTGTCTATCGCAGGGAAGCGAGCAGGACTATACGGTGAACGAAGTGGACTCTTTTTTACATTTGTTGACCTCCTCCAAAGCCAAGAGGAAGAAGATAAACCCGAGTGGATACTCCTTGAAAATGTTAAGGGACTTTTATCAAGTGGCGGGGGACGAGATTATCTCGACTATCTCTCTATCTTGGATGAAGCAGGGTACGACCTTGAGTGGCAAGTGTTCAATTCAAAAGACTACGGAGTTCCCCAAAATCGAGAACGCATCTACACTCTCGGACATCTTAGAAGTAGAGGTCGACGAAAAGTACTACCTATCAGCGGAGAAAGCGGTAGCCATCTTAAGCAACTTGTAGGTGGTATGCAAAGCTACCGTGTCTACGACCCTAGTGGAATTGCCACAACTCTTGTTGGTGAGGGTGGAGGACTAGGTGCTAAAACAGGTCTTTATCTAATTGACCAATCTTTGACAGAACCAAAGTTGACAGATGAGGCACGTTGTATCACTGCACGATATACTGCTGGAGCTACAAAACGGACTGCGATGAATTCTGGAGTACTCGAAATACAACCCATTCTGACACCCAATCGAATCAACAAACGTCAAAATGGACGTAGGCTCAAGGAACAGGATGAGCCAATGTTCACATTGACCTCTCAAGACCGCCATGGTGTTCTTGAAGGCATCAAGGTCAGAAATGGTACGAAGCAAGGTTATCAAGTTGCAGAGGTTGGAGATTCGGTGGATTTATCCTATCCAAACTCTCCAACGAGACGAGCAAGAGTTGGGAAGGGAATTGCCCATAACCTCTCCTGTGGTGGTCAAATGGGTGCTGTGGTTTGGAATGATCGAGTTGTAAAAATCAGACGTTTAACCCCTAGAGAATGTTTTCGCCTACAAGGTTTTTCTGATGATTTGTTCGAGAAAGCCCAAGCAGTAAACTCTGATGCCCAACTATATAAACAAGCTGGAAATGGTGTGACGGTAACAGTTGTCTATGCCATTGGATGTGCCATTCTAGCAAGCGAAGAATTATCGAAACTATCTTCAAAATAATCGAGAAATGACTGGATATATGTCTCCTTTAGAGTTAATATGTACACAACAAAGGAAGAGGAGAACAAAACCATGACAACAACACTTGAAAAACTTTACGACATCTACCCAGCAACCGCAAGCATCATTCCTTACAAAGATTGGGTCATCGTTGCATCGAATGGATATAAAGGAACAGAAGTTGAGATTTACGAAACGACTGATAGTCTTGAAGAGTTTGAAAACTTTGAACGCAGATTTGACCGCATTTATCAAGAAGCAGGAACATTCGAAGACTTTGGACATGCCGTTAAGTGGGCATTTGAAAAGATTGGAGAATAACATGGACGCAAAAATTTTCAATAACCTAAAGACAATCTATCCGGTTGGGACTAAGGTTAGATTAGTTAGAATGGATGACCCACATCCAGTTCCTAAAGGAACACTTGGTACAGTTATTGGAGTAGACGACATTGGTTCACTCTTAGTTAAGTGGGAAAACGGCAGTTGCCTAAATGTTTTGTATGGAATTGATATCGTAGAAAAGGTAATGTGAGATGTGGGAAATTATGACTCGAACGGTTGGAGACAGACATTACATTTGTGAGTTTCTCCGTGAAGACACAACAGACCCAAGGAATATAGACGGTGCTTGGATTAGAATACTGACAATAAAACGTGATGGTGAATATATCTACCAATATAGATATGGGAATGAAATAGATAACATGGACGACATTGACAGAACTGTTTGTCAGGCTGTACTTGATAACTTTAATGAACTTTAAGAATGAACTCGAAATGAGTTCTTTTTTCTTACTCTAAAGGAGGTGAGATTGTGGCAATCAGGGGGCGAAAACCAAAGCCTACGAATATGAAAATACTTGAGGGAAATCCTAGTAAGCGACCACTCCCTACGAATGAAGTCAAACCCAAACAAAAAGCCCCACGTTGCCCACAGTGGCTTGAAGATGATGCAAAGAAGGAGTGGAAACGGATGGGAAAAATTCTCGAACAGATGGGAATTTTAACCGAAATGGACATGACTGCATTTGCAGGTTATTGTCAAGCTTACGCTCGCTGGAAAGAGGCGGAAGAGTTCCTTTCCAAGCATGGCTCCATTATCAAAACTCCGAATGGCTATCTCCAACAAGTCCCTCAAGTCTCTATCAGCCAGACCAACCTCAAAATCATGCTTAAATTCTGTGAACAATTTGGTTTGACACCTTCAGCACGTAACCGTCTAGCAACGATGGATTCAGAAGTTGGTACTGGTGATGAAATGGAAGATTTGTTAGGAGGAATTTTATGAGCTATCATTATGAACCAAGTCCATTCATGCTCCCAACCTCACACTATGATAAGGCAAAGGCTGATAGGGCAGTAACATTTATCAATAACCTCTCCCACACCAAAGGCAAGTGGGCAGGAAAGCGATTTGATTTGTTGCCGTGGCAGGAACAGATTGTCCGTGACCTATTTGGAATTGTCAAGGAAGATGGCAACCGTCAATTCCTGACAGCCTACATAGAAATTCCAAAGAAGAATGGCAAGTCAGAGCTAGCGGCAGCTATCGCTCTTTATCTACTATATGCGGATAATGAAGCCAGTGCAGAAGTTTATGGTGCGGCTTGTGACCGAAACCAAGCGTCAATCGTGTTTGATGTAGCCAAGCAAATGGTGCAGATGAGTCGCCCTTTGGAAAAGCGTTCAAAGATAATGGGAGCAACCAAGCGTATTGTAAATTATTCTAACGCTGGGTTTTACCAAGTTCTTTCTGCAGAGACTGGAACAAAACATGGACTAAACGTATCTGGCTTGGTCTTTGATGAAATCCACGCTCAGCCTAATCGTCATTTGTATGATGTATTGACCAAGGGGTCAGGAGACGCAAGGGAACAACCCCTCTTTTTTATTATCACGACAGCTGGAACGGATAGAAACTCTATCTGTTATGAGTTACATACCAAAGCATTGGATATTCTGAATGGTAGAAAGAAGGATACGTCATTCTATCCAGTGGTTTATGGTTTATCAGATGAAGATGATTGGAATGATGAAGCCAACTGGCTCAAAGCCAACCCTTCACTAGGGCATACTATTGGGATTGACCGAGTTAGAGAAGCCTACCAACAGGCACTAGACAATCCTGCAGAAGAGAATGTATTTAAGCAGCTCCGTCTAAATATGTGGACAAGCTCAAGTGTTGCTTGGATTCCAGAACATGTTTATGCGAAGGGAAATGATCCCATCCAATATGAAAGTCTCAAGGGTCGTAGCTGTTATGCAGGTTTAGATCTTTCTAGTACGTCAGATATAACAGCTTTTGTCTTGGTGTTCCCTCCTAGATTTGAAGAGGAAAACTATATCGTTCTACCTTTCTTTTGGCTACCTGAGGATACATTGGAACTGAGATGCCGACGTGACCATGTTATGTATGATATTTGGGAGCGTCAGGGTTACATCAAAACTACAGAGGGTAATGTCGTTCACTATGGTTTTATCGAAAAGATTATAGAAGATTTATCGGAAATCTATCATATCAAGGAGATAGCCTATGACCGTTGGAATGCGACACAGATGGTTCAGAATCTAGAAGGAATGGGCTTGACTATGGTGCCTTTCGGTCAGGGATACAAGGATATGAGTCCACCATCAAAGGAACTCTATAAACTTATGATGGAAGGCAAGATTCAACATGGCGGGCATCCAGTTCTGAAATGGATGGGACAAAACGTAGTCATGAGACAAGACCCTGCTGGTAATATCAAGCCTGATAAGGAAAAGTCAGTCGAGAAGATTGACGGTATTGTAGCACTCATTATGGGACTGGATCGTTGTATTCGTCACCAAACCGATGAAGGAAGTGTGTATGATGAACGTGGTATATTAAGTTTTTAGTTGACAAAATAAAGCAAAATACGTTACAATTGCAGTACAAAATTCAAAGGAGCAGTAGTATGGGAAAAACAGCCACTTTAAATGTACGTGTTGATTCGGATGATAAATTGAATGCAGAAAGTGTCTTGAAAGAGCTTGGAATGCCTATGTCTACATTGATTACCCTACTATTAAAGCAGGTTTCTATGACACGAAGCATTCCGTTTGATATTGCCTTACCACAAGCACCTTCTTCTGTGGATGTCTCACCACTGTCTGCTGGTGAATTGAAAGACCTGTTGGTGCAGAGCTATCACTCAGCGGATCATGAAGAAACGATATTGGCGGAAGATTTTTTCAAAGGTATTAAAGGGGTAAATTAATGATTGAATATCCCGTGAGATTGACAAAACAAGCCAGTGACGATTTGACTGCCATTTATCGCTTTATTGCGATAGAGCTACAATCACCCTTAACAGCAGATAAAAATATCTATCTCTTTGAACAATCCATCAAATCCTTATCAACGTTTCCAGAACGTTGTCCTATTCTTGAAGGGTTTGAGAGTGAGGGTATTGTAATTCGAAAACTTATTGTTAAAAACTATGTTATATTTTATCGTTTTGTTGGAGAGGTTGTAACTGTACTTCGAGTATTACATGGTACTTCTAACATTGATGCATTATTGAGAGATATCGCAGAAGGTAATGATGTGAACTAATATTGGCATCTCCAAGCGGAGGTGCTTTTTCTATTCAAAGTGTTCAAAAAATAGTTGATAATATCGCCAAAATGACTTGATAAGTCCTTGCTTCTACGGTAATATGTGACTACAAAAAGAAGAGGGGAACAAGACGATGGCAACAAAAGCACGGATTGGATTATTGACTAAAAACCATACAGCACAAACAATCGAGGTAGCGTATGAAGGATATCCAGAATACACAGGGGAACTTCTAAAGAAACACTTTAAATCAAGCAAAGAAATTCGTGCATTACTTCAGAAAGGTGATATCATTCAGCTTGAAGATAGTCTTGATAAGATCGAACACGATGACTTACAGGGGAATGCCCAGCAACATCGTTTCATCGGTGACATCAGTCAATTGGCAGAGGATACCTTGGCAGATTACATTTATCTTTTTCAAGAAAGTGATAGAACATGGTATCTTCTTGAAGAAGGAGAGATGAAAAATATCTAAGAACAAACGATAAGCACTTCAATCGAGGTGCTTTTTTCGTACTCAAAAGGAGGAAGTATGGGACTACTAGATTTACTGGGACGTAAGCGTGCTAGGGATAAGCCACGAAATAGTTATGAAGGTCAGGACTTTTCATATCTGTTTGGACGAACGACCAGTGGGGAGAATGTGGATGAGTTTAAAGCTATGCAGACGACTGCTGTTTATGCTTGTGTCCGCATCTTGGCTGAAGCAGTAGCTTCACTACCCATTCATGTTTATGAGAGAACGGCAACTGGAAAGGAGAAAAAGGTGGAACATCCCCTATATTTTCTCTTGCATGATGAACCTAACCCTGAGATGTCATCCTTTGTTTTTAGAGAAACCTTGATGACCCATTTACTGATATGGGGCAATGCCTATGTCCAGATTATCCGAGATAGGAGTGGACAGGTTATCAGTCTTTACCCACTTTTACCAGATAAGATGTCAGTTCATCGGGATGAGAGTGGTAAGCTCTATTACAAATACAAGCGTCAGTCAGAAGAAAACCCAAACTTTAAGGAAAAGGGAGATGCTATATTGAAAGCAGAAGATGTTCTCCATGTACCTGGTCTAGGGTTTGATGGCTTGATAGGTTATTCTCCAATTGCCCTTGCAAAAAATGCTATCGGTATGACCTTAGCTACGGAAAACTATGGGGCATCATTCTTTAAAAATGGTGCAAATCCAGGTGGCGTTTTGGAACACCCAGGTATTCTCAAAGATCCTAAACGAGTGAGAGATTCATGGAATGCAGTCTACAATGGGGTAAACAATGCCCATAAAGTGGCAGTTCTTGAGGAAGGGATGAAATACACTCAAGTAGGCATTCCACCTGAAGAAGCCCAGTTTCTCCAAACTAGAAAATTCCAAATCAATGAAATTGCAAGGCTCTACCGCATTCCACCTCATATGGTTGGCGACTTGGAGAAATCCTCATTTTCAAACATTGAGCAACAATCTCTAGAATTTGTTAAATATACCTTAGACCCTTGGGTAGTTCGTCTCGAACAGGCTTTCAAGAGGTCTCTTTTTTTACCTGAAGAAAAGAAAACCTACTTTGTGAAGTTCAATGTGGATGGTCTTCTTCGTGGCGATTATCAGAGTCGAATGAATGGCTATGCGATTGGGAGACAAAATGGCTGGCTATCGACAAATGATATACGTGAACTTGAGGACTTGAACCTCCTTTCAGATGAGGAAGGAGGCAATCTCTACTTGATAAACGGAAACATGACGAAACTGAAGGATGCAGGTGGCTTTATGAAACAAGCACCGCCAGAACAAGAAACTAAACCCGAGGAGGATATGGATGCATAAGTTTTGGAATTTTACAGAAGATGATAGCGGTCGAACTCTTCGAATCGAAGGACAGATTGCTGATGAGACGTGGTTTGGCGATGAAGTCACGCCACAGGTATTTAAAAATGATTTACATGCAGGAAACGGAGACATCACCCTCTGGATTAATAGTCCAGGGGGTGATGTTTTTGCGGCTGCTCAAATCTATAACATGTTGATGGATTACAAAGGTGATGTCCATGTAGTGATTGATGGATTGGCCGCAAGTGCTGCTAGTGTCATTGCCATGGCAGGTACAACGGTTTCTATGAGTCCAGTTGCCATGATGATGATTCACAACCCTTGGACTGTAGCACAAGGTGAAGCCAAGGATATGCAGAAAGTCATTGAAATGTTGGGAGAAATTAAGGAATCCATCATCAATGCCTATGAACTAAGAACAGGACTTTCAAGAACTAAGCTATCACACCTCATGGACTCAGAGTCTTGGTTCAATGCCAAAAAGGCTGTTGAACTAGGCTTTGCGGACAAGATTCTCTTTGATAGACAAGAGGAACATGGAATGGAGACTGAGAGTTATTCTTTCAGTCGAAATGCTGCACAACAAGATTTACTTGTAAAAATGCAGGCGAAACTTGAAGTCCAACAACCAAAGAAAACAATCCCTATCAATCAGTTGGAAAAACGATTGAATTTGCTCAAATAACGAAAGGAATATGAACTGATGTCTAAATTACTTGAATTGAAAGAAAAACGTAACCAAGCTTGGCAGCAAGCAAAAACCTTCCTTGACTCTGTTCGCTCAGAAGACGGACTGGTATCAGAGGAAGATTCCAAACGCTATGATGATATGGAAGCAAAAATCAACCTCTACAATCAAGAGATTGCTCGATTGGAGCGACAAGAAAAGATAGACCTTGAACTTTCTCAACCAGCATCACAGGCTCTAATTGGGCAGCCCACTACAGTTTTGAATGACAAGACTTCTGAAGAGGAAAAGAAAGGTGTGGCTTCAGATAGCTATGCCAAGACATTTTGGACAAGTGTCCGTAAGCGTCACTTCTTTGATGTTAAAGACGTCCTTCGAGTAGGAGAAGATACCGAAGGTGGTCATCTTGTTCCTGATGAGTATGAGAAGAAATTGGTTCAAGGATTACAAGAAGAGAATTTCTTCCGTAGCCTTGCGACTGTCATCAAAACATCTAGTGGTGAGCGTAAGATTCCTGTTGTGACAGGACATGGTTCAGCATCATGGATGGATGAAAATGGTCTTTATCCTGAAACAGATGAAACCTTTGGTCAGGTGACACTAGACTCTCATAAGATTGGGACTGCCATTCGTATTTCAGAAGAGTTGCTTAACGATTCAGTCTTCGACCTTGAGTCCTATATGACAGCTGAATTTGCTCGTCGTATTGGAACGGAAGAAGAAAAGGCATTCTTGATTGGTGATGGTTCTAAGAAACCAACTGGTATCTTTACTCAGGCAGATGTAACTGGTCCAACGACTGCTACAAAGGATATTTCCTTTGATGACATGATTGAACTGTATCATTCTCTACCAGCACCCTATCGTAAGAATGCCGTTTGGATTTTGCATGATACGACTGTCAAAGCTATCCGTAAACTCAAGGACAATAACGGTAATTACATTTGGCAGCCATCCACACAAGCTGGACAACCGGATTTGATTTTAAATCGTCCATACTACACATCAACCTTTGCCCCACTACCTGAAGCAGGAAACAAAGCCATTGCATTTGGTGATTTCTCTTATTATTGGATTGCGGATCGTCAGGGTCGTACCTTCAAACGTCTGAATGAACTCTATGCCAATAATGGTCAGATTGGTTTTCTTGCTTCACAACGTGTGGATGGTAAGTTAGTTCTACCTGAAGCTGTTAAGACTCTAACTGTAAAGGCTAAGTAGTTATGGTTAGTTTAGCAGAAGCAAAACAGTATCTCAAAGTGGAACACGATGATGAGGATGGACTGATTGAGCAATTGCTTGAAACCAGTCAACAACTCTGTGAAGATATTTTGCGTCAATCAATTTATTCAGAAGTTCTAAAGATGGCAATCCTATACGGGGTTGCCTATCTTTATGAACATAGAGAAGATGCAAATCATAAGGAGTTGAAGGAGACTCTCTATCACTTGTTGCTGGCTGAACGAAAGGATGTGTTCTGATGAAGATTGCACCTTTGAGGGAACGCTTGTCGTTTCATGTTCGACAGATTGTTCAAGATGAGATTGGCAATGAAAGTTCGACTTGGATACCTTTATTTGAACGGTGGTGCTCTTGTCGTCCTCTTACCTTGACCGAAAGGGATGGGAGGGTGACGAAACTGGAACAAGAGAAAGTCCAGTTCACCCTCAGGTATGAAAAAGCAATTCTTGGACTTCATTCCTTAACGACTCGCATTCAATTTCGTGGTCAAACCTATGAGATTGAGTCGATTGATGGAGATACAGTGCCAAGGCAACTGATTTACATCGTCGCCATTAAGGAGGAGAGTTATGACTAGAATTGAATTGGGTGCACTAGAATCTGCCATCGCAAATGAGCTGGCGGAGTTTGTAGAGGATACCACAGAGGTGATGCGTGAAGTTGTAGAGGAAGTCACTGAGGAATCTATTGAAACCTTGAAAGCAGTTTCACTTAGAAAGAGTGGATCTTATGCCAAAGGGTGGAAGAGTAAAGCAACGATTGATACCAGTACAGGTTTAACCAAAACCATTCATAATCGAACGCCAGGCCTGACGCATCTATTAGAAAATGGTCATGCCAAAAGCTCTGGTGGGCGAGTTGAGGGAATCAAGCATATCGCTCCCGTTGAGAAACAAGCGATACAATCCTTAGAAGAAAAGCTGAGAAAGCGAGTGTGATATGACATGTTACTGAGTGAAATGTACTCCATTCTCAAAGAATTACAGATCCCAGTCGCCTACCATCATTTTGAAGAAGGGAGTCATCCAAGACCACCGTATCTAGTATATTTGGTGACTGATTCAGAAAATCATGGTGCAGACAATTGGACCTATCATAAGCAGAATAACCTGCAGGTGGAACTCTATACCACCAAGAAAGATTTGGCGACTGAACAAAAGGTGGAGTCATTATTTGACAGCCACCTTATTTATTTTGAAAAAGTAGAGACCTATATCTCATCAGATAAACTCTACCAAATAACCTATTACATCACATTACATGGAGGATAATATGGCTGAAAGGAATAAGGTCACCTTTGGACTACAAGATGTCCATTGGGCAGAAGTTACAAGCGAAGGTTCTGATGGTACGTTGACATACGGCAATGTAGAACGACTTCGTGGTGCTGCAGAATTAACCCTTGAACCAACAGGAGACAAGGGTTCTTATAAGGCAGACAATATCAATTTTTATACAACGGAGTCAAACGATGGTTATGAAGGAACGCTAAAAGTTGCTCTTCTAACGCAGGAATTTTTGACTCGAGTCCTCGGAGAACAGTTGGATGCGACGACAAATACAATCTCAGAAATCGCAAATAGCGAAAAGAAAAATTTTGCGTTGATGTTCCGTTTTGAAGGGGATAAAAAAGAAACACTACACGTTTTGTATTATTGTTACGCATCTCGTCCGACTGTTGGTTCAAAAACCAAGTCAGGTTCGGATATTAATGAGGTAGAGTTGACCTTTACTGCCAGTCCTCGCCCACTCGATAAGGTTGTACGTAGACGAACAACGGAGGAAACGAGCGATGAAATTCGTCAAAATTGGTTCAAGGCAGTTTTTGAACCTCGTAAGTAAGGGAGAAGGTCATGAGAGAAAGTATTACCATAGCAGGCACCACCTACGAGTTAGCAACCAATGCCTACACACCAATTGCTTATAAAGAGCAGTTTGGTAAGGACTATTTCCAAGATCTCTTTTCTATGGTCAATAGTCAAGCTATCTTGGATAAGCTAGACCAGCTGGAGGAAGGGGAAGAACTCAAGGCAAGTCAGGTTGATGTGTCTATCTTATCTGACTTTGATATGACCTTTTTCCATCGTCTTTTTTGGGTTTTTGCCAAATCTGCCAATCCTCGTGTGAAACCTTTTGTGGATTTCTTCATGGAATTGGAGGAATTTCCAGTTCAGGAAGTAGCCCCTGTCTTGATGAATATGTTGAACCAAGGGATGTCAACCAGAAAAAAGCAGATGAAACAGAAACAGCGAGTGAAGAAATCTTCACAGTAGAGAGTTATTTCTCCTGTTGTAAGGAGACTGGTCTGACCATTGACGATTTAAAACATATCTCTATTGGAATGGCACTTGACTATCAAACGGACTATGTGGAGATGCGTACTCGAGAAACTTCTCAAACACGCCCGGCAACTCAAGCTGATTTTGATAATTTCTGATGGTAGAAAGGAGGGACTATGGCTGGAAACATAAAGGGGATTACAATTGAAATTGGTGGCGATACCCAACCCTTACAAGATGCCCTAAAGGGTGTGAACAAACAAGCATCTGAAGCTACCAAAGAACTAAGACAAATTGATAAGGCTCTCAAGTTTGATACAGGCAATGTCACCCTCCTTACTCAAAAGCAGGAAGTCTTGGCAAAACAAGTCGAGACAACCAAAGAAAAATTGGCAACGCTCCGTCAAGCCCAATCACAGGTGGAAGCTCAATTTAAGGCTGGGGATATTGGGGCAGACCAGTACCGTGCCTTTCAACGTGAGGTGGAAACTACTCAAAGGCTGCTAACGTCCTATGAAACTAAGTTAGCTGATGTGTCATCAACACTTGAGAATCACGGTCGAGCAAGTAGTTCAGCGGCTCAACAATTAGATAAACTCCAAGTGGAGCAGGGGCAGTTAGCAAGTGAGATGAACAAGGTCACGTCTCAATTTGAGTTACAAGAAAGTGCTTTGTCATCCAATAGTTCCGAAGCAGAACGCAATGCCATAGCCCAACAAAAGATCGGAGCACAGTCAGAAATTGTTTCTAAACAAATTTCCAATCTCGAAAAGCAACTAGCCCTGACAAAGAGTGAATATGGTGAGAATTCCATTGAAGCCAATAAGATGGAGGCTGAGTTGAACCAAGCAAAGACCGCTCTCAATAACTTGAACAACGAGATGGATGAGACCAAATCCTCTGCCGATGGTGCTCAAGATGGTATGAAAGCCATGTCTGACACCATTCGGGCTGAGGCACTTCAAGCAACCAGTGAGAAGCTAGCAGACATCTCTCAGAAAATCTTCGAAGTCGGAACAGAGTCCATGTCTGCGGCAGCTCAACTTCAAGCCAGCAATGCCCAATTCTCTACAGTATTTGGGGATATGGAGAATGCTGCTAAGGATGCCCTCAATAAGATTGGGGAAGAGATGGACATTGTTCCAGAGCGTCTTCAAGGCTCCTTCACTCAGATGGCTTCCTTTGCCAAAACCTCTGGAATGGATACGGCTCAGGCTTTGGATCTGACCACTCGTGCCACCAGAGCAGCGGCTGATGGGGCAGCATTTTACGACAAATCCATCGAAGAAGTCACCGAAAACCTGCAGTCCTTCCTCAAAGGAAACTATGAAAATGACGCAGCTCTAGGTATTTCTGCGACAGAAACCACTCGTAATGCAGCGGCGAACAAGCTCTATGGAAAGTCCTTCAATGAACTATCAGAAGCTCAGAAGCAGTTAACCCTCCTTCAAATGGTAGAGGACGGCAATGAACTCTCTGGAGCCTTGGGACAAGCTGCAAGGGAATCAGATGGACTGGAAAACGTTCTGGGTAACTTAAGACAGTCTGGAACTAATGCTCTAGCAGCAATCGGTCAACCGATTCTGGAGATCCTTATTCCAGTCTTCCAAAGTTTGGCAGACATTATTAGTCAACTAGCGACTTGGTTTACCAACTTATCCAGTCCCATCAAGGAAGTCGTCATTATCTTCACAGGTATTTTAGCCGTGGTAGGTATGTTACTTCCTATTTTCTTGGGCTTACAGGTTGCGGCAGCCGCTATGGGGACAACCGTTGTTGGAATGATAACGGCATTTTTGCCGATTGTGGGGATTATTGTTGGTATTGTAGCTGCCATTACCTTACTGATTGTTGGGTTAAAAGAACTCTGGACGAATCACGAAGGCTTTCGAACGGCTGTGACGGAAATCTGGAATAGTATCTATGCCTTTCTGTCCATGATCATCCAGCAGATTTCTAGTTTTGTTATGTCCATCTGGGGAACGCTAACCACATGGTGGACTGAAAACCAGCAATTGATTCTAAATGCTGCAACCACGGTATGGAATGCCATCAATACGGTTATTCAAACGGTGATGACTATTCTTGGACCGCTCATCCAAGCAAGTTGGGAGAATATCAAACTCATCATCACAGCCGCTTGGGAGATGATAAAGATTGTGGTCGAGACTGCTATCAATGTGGTACTTGGTATCATCAAGGCAGTCATGCAGGTTATCACTGGTGATTGGACTGGCGCTTGGGAAACCATCAAACAGGTCTTGTCGATAGCATGGGAGGGCATCAAGTCCCTTATTTCCTTAGCCCTCAATTTCATCGCCCAGTACATCTCAACTGCTTGGACAGGTATCAAGCATACCATCTCAAATGTACTATCTGCCATTAGTTCTGTCATTTCATCTATCTGGTCAGCTATTCAGTCGACAATTTCCAGTGTTATGTCTGCGATTGGTTCAACAGTATCAACCATATGGAATGGTATCAGTAGTACCGTATCCAATATTCTGAATGGGATATCCAATACAGTTTCATCTGTTTGGAACGGTGTGAAAAATACCATTTCAAGTGCTATCAATGGTGCAAGAGATGCCGTGAGTAATGCCATCAATGCCATTAAAAATCTTTTTAACTTCCAAATCAGATGGCCACATATTCCCCTTCCTCATTTTCGAGTATCAGGTTCTGCCAATCCACTCGATTGGTTGAAGGGCGGTATTCCGAGAATCTCCATTGATTGGTATGCCAAAGGTGGAATTTTAACCAAGCCCACTGCATTTGGAATGAATGGCAATAGCCTAATGGTTGGAGGTGAGGCTGGAAAAGAAGCAGTCTTGCCCTTGAATGAACAAACATTGGGTGCAATTGGTCGAGGAATCGCAAAGACCATGACAAGCAATTTACCAACCATTCACATCACCATTACTGGAAATACGATAAGAGAAGAAACTGACCTTCACCGACTAGCGGAGATGGTTGGAGAAAAACTAGTGTATGAATTAGAACGTCAACAAGGATTGAGAGGAGTGAAACCATGATTAAACATAATGCATTAACCATTGGTGGAGTGTCCACGAGTTCTTTTCCTTTTAAGGTAATCGTGGAAGATAGTCCTTCAATCACAGTAAGTGAAAGTAAGACGCAATTGATAGAACACCAAGGCCTGTCAGGAGCGGTTCTTCAAACCAATCCTCGCAGAAGTGTCATGGAACTGAGCTACACCCTCTATCTTGTAAAACCTAGTGAAGAACAGTTATTATCCTTTTTGAAGCTATTTTTGAAAGAAGGATTTTGGCTTGAGAACGCTAGTTTCAAGACCATACGCTTTTGGTGTTACAAGGTACACCATACTCCAGTTCAAAAGGATAAGCTGGGGGTGTATGAGTTTAAGGTTACATTTTCTTGTCACCCAACCAAGTGGTTCAAAACGACGACCTCGCAGGTGTTTAGGACTAGTGGTACTTTTAGAAGTCAAGGTTCAGCCATTGCTTTTCCAAAGATTACCATAAGTGGCAACTCGACTAGTGAAACTAGCTTTACGATTGGGGATGATGTCATCCGCTTGGAGCGATTACAAGAAACACTCATTATGGATAATAATCCTAGTCAGCCAAGTTTTAAGACACAAAGAGGTCAGCCTGTAAAATGGTCTGGCGATTTTATTTCCATTGATGCGGCCAGAAATGACTCGGTTGGAGTTGTCTTAGGTGCTGGCATTACATCATTAACAATAGAAATGAATTGGGGGTGGGCTTAGTGCTATCTTTATTAGACAAAACCGTTCGAACGGCAAAATGGCATGGGAAACCACTCCCAGAGACCATAAAGGCAAGCGTTAAAGAAACCTTGAATGGGGATTTTGTCCTAAATTTTACCTATCCAATCACAGACAGCGGACTATTTCGAGAGTTAAAAGAGGACTACCTCGTTCGTAGCCCAGTTCCAGTATTGGGACACCAGTTGTTTAGGATTAAGAAAGTCATTGAAGGAGACACCAGTCTTGAAGTTGTGGCCTATCACATATCAGATGACGTCATGACTAGGTTGGTATCTCCATTTAGGTGTGAACAGGTACCTTGTGCAACAGCACTATCAAGCATGGTCATGGCAAGCAAGTCTCCACTTGGAGATTTTTCTTTTACCAGTGACATTGTCAAGAATAGAACCTATACAACGGACAAGGAACAGACGCTGTACTCCAGCCTGATGGATGGTAAACACTCTATCCTTGGAACTTGGGAGGGAGAACTGGTTCGAGATAACCTTGCCTTATCAATTAAGAGTGAGCGAGGACAGGACCGTGGAGTTGTTATCTCTACTCACTACAATTTGAAAAAGTATCAGCGAACGAAAGAAAGTTCACAGATTATCACTCGTATCCATGCCACTTCAAGCTTTAAACAAGAGGGTCAGGATAGGGAAGCTGTCCTTCAAGTAACTGTAGACAGTCCGTTGATAAACTCTTATCCTTTCATCAATGAAGTGACCTATACAAATAATAGTGTCAGAACTCGTCAAGAGTTAATAGAGTGGGCTAGTAGCAAGTTTCGCTTAGAGGGTATTGATAAGCCCAAAGATGCCATCATCATTGAGGCATTTGAATTAGATGGTCAAACAGTTCATCTAGGCGATACAGTGACTTTAAAAAGCAAGCTACACGGCATTGATGTGAGGAAGAAAGCCCTTGCTTATGATTATGATCCTCTAGCTAAGAATTACCGCTCTATCACGTTTGATGATAAGGCAAGTATCGGTACAGGTAAAACTGGCGGAAGCTTGACTACCCTAGCAAATAATCTCCTTGAAGGGAATAAGCGGAGTGAGGATGTTGCCGTTGAAATTGCCATTGAGAATGCCAACAGAGCCTTTGATGCAGAATTTGAGAAACGTCAAGTAGCCATTGATAATGCAATCCTTCAGGCTCAAAGTCATGGGGAGGTCTATGCGGATCGATTAAAGGCTAGCATTGATAGTGAGCTTTCTTCTATTCACCAACAGATGCTGCAACAAGAAGAGGAACAGCAACGCACAACTCGTGATTTATTGGCAAAGGCTGGGGTAAATACCAACCTAGCCACAGAAGCCAAACAAAAGGCAGTACAGGCTCAAACTGGGGCAACTGAAGCTCTCAGAAGGGCAGAACAAGCCAAGCTCGATGCGATTCAAGAAGCTAACCGCTTGACTTCGACGGAGCGTAGTCAAACAGAGTTAAAAATTGCGACAGCAAAATCACAAGCTATCTCTGAGGCGAGTCGATTGGTTGATGTAGCAAAATCACTGATAGGTGGACAGTTGGCAACTGTCACTACCAATCTCACACAAACCAAGGAGGATATAAAACTACTTGCGAGTAAGCAACTGGTGGATGGTCTGACTGGTCGAGTAATTAGTGCAGAATCCATGATTCAAACGCAAGCAGACCAAATTTCCCAGCGTGTTAAGACTAGCGATTTTAACCAAGCAAAACAGAGAATCGAAACTGCAGAGTCAACGATTACGCAATTGGGGAATCGGATAACAACTGAGATTCGAGAGACCGTAGCTAAGATTCCAGTTGATTTTGGTGGTCGAAATTACATACTAAAAAGTGATACTTATATTACATCCGGGAGTAAGTTTCTAGATAGTGCTTCGGACTTTATCGACTATGCTCAGGCAGGAAAGTTTGTGACGATCAGCGTTGATATCAAGGGGGAAAATCTGTCGCCTGATGAAAGAGGACAGTCTAGGATAGGATGCGAGCTACGCTTGACTTTATCCAATGGCAATCCTCTCTATCTAAACTGCTATAAAGTTGTTTCAGCAACCCAACCTCGCGAGCGAATATACCGAACGGTTCGTATTCCTGATGGTGTATCGGTTGTTAGTGTAGCAAAGCTCAATCTTTTTGTGCAAGTCAGAGGAAATGCCTTAGCTGGAAGACCAAAGTTTGAACTTTCTTCTATGCCTACTGACTGGTCACCTGCTCCTGAAGACTTAATCACAGATCTCAGTCAAACCAGAACACTAATTACTCAGACAGCTGAGGGCCAAACTCAGCTGTCTACAAAGCTTACTCATACTGAGAATAAAATGATGAATGCTGAAACCCAAATCAGGCAATTGTTGGGTGATGTGGCTAGTAAAGTATCTAAAATGGACTATGACAATCTCAAGAGTACAGTTGAGAATCATACGACAAGTATTAATCAAACGACCCAGTCCATTTTACTTAAAGCTGACAAGACCTTTGTGGACGGTGTGAAATCTACGGCAGAAGCAGCCCTTTCAAAAGCAACTAGCAATGCGACAATGATTAGTCAGACCAAGTCTGAGCTAACTATTGCCAATGATGCCATCTCACAGAAAGTCGCAAAGACGGATTTTAATAATTTGAGCGGTCGAGTAGCAAGTGCGGAAACCACTATCCGAACACAGGCTGGGCAAATCGAACAACGACTGACGAGTACGCAAGTTGAATCTGCAATTAACTCAAAAGGCTACCAAACCAAGTCACAGGTCGATTCAAATATTATGGGTCGTGGCTATCTAACCAGCAGTTCTCTCCAGCCCTATGCGACGACAACTAGTGTGCAGAATTTGGTTAGAACCACCTATGATAGTTTTACCCAGCGAATCAGTCAAACGGAAAGCAGAATCCCTACCTCAGTTTCGCATCGCAACTTAATAGCTGGTACTTCAGACAGATGGAGTGCTTATCAGACGATAAATACCAATAGTAACTGGATAGCCTCTTTAGGAAGAGTGCAATTTGGGGATAGTAGTGGAATTTATGTTGGATCAAAAGTTCATTTATATGTTCATGTCTCAGCGGATGAGATTACCTTTGACCCCGCTGTAACGTCTCGTACTATGAAACTTCAAGGTCCAATCTTGGATAGTCAAAATGCCTGGACATGGACCAACTGGAATTTGTATCACCCTTTCTATAATAAATGGAGTAGCAATCTGACAACGGGTAACAACTATCGCTTGATAAAACTGACCGCCACCGTCACTCAAGAGATGTACCAACACTCTAAAGGATTTGAACTTCAAGTCAGAGTTGATGGGGTTAAAACTGGTAAGTTCCATGTGAGAGCCTTAATGGTATCAACTGGTGATATTTTTCCAGACTACTGGACACCGTCATTAGACGACTTTACGACGGTAACCGCCTTTCATGAAGTGCGGGATACTGTAAGTAGTCATACTCGAACAATTGGAGATCACACCAATCAAATCAGTCAGGTTGTCCAAACGGCTAATGGGATTGTGACACGAGTGGGCAATCTAGAAACAAGTCGAGCGACAACGGCGGCAGTTAATGCCATTCAAACTCAGGTTTCAACACTTGCAGGGGCGTGGTCGGTTCGAAATCTGACCAGTGCAGGAACAGTCCTGAGTCAGCTCAATCTCAATAAGGATGGCACAGTCAAGATTGATGGAAAACTCGTCCAAATTACAGGCACAACCTATATCCAAGATGGAGTAATTGCGAGCGGTAAGATTGCCAGTCTTGATGCAGGAAAGATTACGACAGGTATTATCTCTGCAGCTCGAATTGGAGCAGAAGCAATCACTGCGGATAAGTTAAAGGTTGACCAAGCTTTCTTTACCAAGTTTATGGCAACAGAAGCCTATCTTAAGCAATTATTTGCCAAATCAGCCTTTATAACCCAAGTGCAGTCAGTAACACTATCTGCCAACAACATTTCTGGTGGTATCTTGTCAGCAATCAACGGAGCCATGAAAATCAATCTGTCACTTGGAAACATCAAGTTCTTTACAAACTCTCCATCCATTTCTCGTGAGGTTAGTGGTTATCCTCACCAGTGGGTTTCATTTGAAACAGGTACCTCAAACGGCAAGCCATGTGGTGTAACCATTATCGGTTCCAATCGATGGAACAACTGGAATGCCAATGACGGTGGCTTTGTAGGGATTAGAGCATGGAACGGTACTGATACTGACCAAATTGATGTGGTAGGTGATAAAGTACGTTTAGCTAGTGCTCCATATACCAATCCAGATGGGTGGGAGATTGTAACGTTGCCTAACCGACTGAGTATTGATGCTTTTAAAGCATCTGACCGACCAAGTTCTATTTTGAATATCGGAGATATCCGCATCTATCGAAATGGGACAACCTATGTCAGCTTGAAAGACGTACTTCATCAATTCAATCACAATTTTAAACACTTAGTAAACATCACAGGTCGAGGTGACGTCATCTTGACATGGGATACGATTAAATAAAGGAGTTCACAGATGAATCTAGAACAAATCAACCAATCATTAAAATTAACCATCCAGGAGCTTGTCTCCAAGCTATCTGATGAGATTACCGCTAAGAACCTCATTGCCATCCAATTGGTGGAAAGGGATGAGGAACTTAGCCTATTGCGTAAAGAAAAACAGGAATTGACTGAGCTATTAGAAGTTCAGACAAAACCTGAAGAAAGGAAAGGAGAATAGTTATCATGGCACTTCTCAATATTGACAAAGTAACAGAACCATTTGATTTGGAGACAGCTCTCGCTTACATGCGTAAGAATGGAGAGTTCATTCGTTGTAAGACAGCAGAGCAGGATTTTTACATGTATCTTGAAGAAGTAAGGCGACCTGCCATTAAAAATGGAAGGCGGCAGTTGGTTACAACAGAAACAGTTTGGGCGTTTAATCAGTGGGGTAGTACCACATTAACTCTGAATCTTTCTGATTTATTTCATGAATGTTTTTATCTGATGCGGTTTGATGAGAACGGTCAACCGGATTGGTCAGACCCTACCATTGTGCAGGAAGGCCCAGTAGAAAGTGAGGTGACCGATGAAGGAACTGTTAACTCTTAATAAGATTTTATTTTCCATGATTGGAGGCTTGATTGGTAGTCTATTTGGAGAGTTGGATGGTATCTTATATGCCCTACTTGTCTTCATTATTATTGACTATCTAACAGGAATTTTTGCGGCAGTTGTAGAGAAACAATTGTCAAGTAGTATCGGTTTTCGTGGCATCTTTAAAAAGATAGCCATTTTATTTTTAGTTTCACTAGGTCATCTGATTGATACTGCAATCATCAAGCAGGGTGGAACAATTCGAACCATGGTCATTTTCTTTTATCTCAGTAATGAGGGGTTAAGTATTCTAGAAAATACCGTTCGAATTGGTTTACCAATACCTGAGAAACTACAAGCAATCTTAAAACAAATCAACGAGAGGTGAGAAGATATGGGAAAACATCTAGTCATTTGTGGTCATGGCCAAGGGCGAACAAGCTATGATCCTGGAGCAGTGAATGCCAAACTAGGTATCACAGAAGCAGGAAAGGTTCGAGAATTAGCCAAGTTAATGTCTAAGTACAGTGGACAGCGAATTGATTTTATTACCGAACAAAATGTTTATGATTATCGGAGTATTACTAGTATTGGTAAGGGATACGACTCGATTACTGAATTGCACTTCAATGCCTTTAATGGAAGTGCTAAAGGTACAGAAGTCTTGATTCAATCTTCCTTAGAAGCAGATAAGGAAGATATGGCTATCCTGTCTCTCCTTTCACACTATTTCCAAAATCGTGGCATTAAGAAGGTAGATTGGCTATATAATGCCAATCAAGCAGCAAGTCGTGGATACACCTATCGTTTGGTGGAGATTGCTTTCATCGATAATGAACAAGATATGGCGATTTTTGAGAACAAGAAAGAGGATATTGCGAGAGGTCTTGTGTCAGCAATAACAGGAGTTGAGGTCAAGACCATAGTTCCCTCGACACCCAGTTCAACCGTTGGGAGTTCAGGAACTCCTTCAAAACCAGTCTATCTTGTTGGTGATAGTCTTAGGGTGTTGCCTCATGCGACTCATTATCAGACTGGTCAGAAAATCGCCAACTGGGTCAAGGGGCGCACCTACAAAATCCTTCAAGTGAAGAATATTCACCAGTCCAACAGTAAGAGAGCTTATCTACTTGATGGAATCAAGTCATGGGTGCTTGAGCAGGATGTAGAAGGAACAACTAAAGGCCATAGTGAGCAGACCTATCAAGCACAGAAAGGCGATACGTATTATGGAATCGCTCGGAAGTTTGGTTTAACAGTAGATGCCCTACTTGCGGTGAATGGTTTGAAGAAGTCGGATATCCTGAAAGTTGGGCAAACACTCAAGGTTAACACAGCTTCAAGGACAACAACCGCTATTCCAACCAGTGTTGCCAGTCGTGTGGTTGCGTCAGCATTATCCAAGGTCGGTCAAAAGGTGACCGTTCCATCTAACCCTTATGGTGGACAGTGTGTTGCCTTGGTGGATAAGATTGTTCAAGAGCTTACGGACAAGAATATGTCCTATACAAATGCCATTGATTGTTTGAAGAAAGCAAAATCAAATGGTTTCCAAGTAATCTACGATGCTTGGGGTGTGAATCCTAAAGCAGGTGATTTTTATGTCATTGAGACAGATGGTTTGGTCTATGGGCATATTGGTGTCTGTGTGACAGATTCTGACGGAAAAAGTATTGATGGTGTGGAACAGAATATTGATGGATATTCTGACTATAATAAGAACGGTATCAATGACCAATTAGAAATTGGTGGCGGTGGAATTACTCGTCGTGTGAAACGGCAATGGATGGCGGATGGCTCACTCTACGATTCTACTGGAACAGTTAAACTCGGTAAAGTTGTAGGTTGGTTTAGAATATCATAATTAAGTCTTAAGCCTGGTGGGAACATCAGGCTTTATTTTTTTGCTTTTTTTTTCAATAAGTGCGGAAAAATTACTCCCAAACCTACCTAGTAAGGTAGGAGGAATATTTGTATTCCATGAACTTTGGCATAAATTTATCAGGTCGAATTAGTTTGTCTGATAACTTGACTTATTTTCCCTTTAGAGTGATATATAGTGTGCCATTACATAGGAAGGAGAGTAAATGTCCGTAAAAAAGATTAGAGTCAATAAACAAAAACACAAGCAGAGGATCTGTGCCTACATTCGAGTTTCGACGACTAATGGAAGTCAGTTAGAATCGTTAGAAAATCAGAAACATTATTTTGAAAACCTGTATTCCAATAGAGACGATATTGATTTTGTAGGTGTTTATCATGACAGAGGTATATCTGGTTCTAAGGATAATCGTCCAAATTTTCAAGCCATGATTGAAAATTGTCGTAAAGGTATGATTGATATTATTCATACCAAGTCAATTGCTCGATTTGCTAGAAACACGGTTACAGTTCTTGAAATTAGTCGTGAACTGAAGGCAATAGGAGTAGACATTTTCTTTGAGGAACAAAACATTCATACCCTTTCTAGTGAAGGGGAAGTGATGCTTTCAGTATTAGCTAGTATTGCTGAGGACGAGTTGAGGAGTATGAGTGGCAATCAACGTTGGGCATTTCAAAAGAAGTTTCAACGAGGAGAGCTAGTCATTAACACCAAGCGATTCTTAGGATATGATATAGACGAGAATGGTGAGTTGATTATCAATCCAGAAGAAGCTTTGATAGTCAGAAAAATATTTGCACTTTACCTTGAAGGGTATGGTACTCATCGTATTGCCAAACTGTTAAATGAAAAGGGAGTTGCGACGGTTACAGGTGCTAAATGGCATGACACCACAATCCGTCAAATGTTAAGCAATGAAAAATACAACGGTTCGGTCTTATTGCAGAAGTATTTTCACGATGGTGTGAATGGTCCTAAAAAATTGAATCAGGGGGAACTCGAACAATACCTGATAGAGGATAATCATGAAGCTATTATTTCAATGGAAGATTGGCAAGCAGTCCAGGTAAAACTAAACAGTAGAAGATGGCAACAAGGTAGAAACAAAACCTATAAATTTACGGGGTTATTAAAGTGTCAGCATTGTGGTTCGACTCTAAAGAGACAAGTTTCTTACAAGAAAAAAATTGTTTGGTGCTGTTCCAAATACATTAAGGAAGGAAAAGCAGCTTGTCAAGGGATGCGTGTGCCAGAAGTAGATATCTCAAATTGGACAGTAACCTCGCCAGTAAAAGTGATAGAAAGGGATAGAGATGGGGAAAAGTATTACAGTTATTCCGGCCAAGAAAGTGCAGACCAGCGTTCAACATCAGGTCAGAAAGAAAGTCAATGTAGCCGCATATTGCCGAGTGTCCACCGACCAAGACGAACAGCTATCAAGTTATGAAAACCAAGTTAATTATTACCGAGATTATATCTCCAAACACGAGGACTATGAGTTAGTTGACATCTATGCGGATGAGGGCATCTCAGCAACTAATACCAAAAAACGTGATGCTTTTAACCGCTTGATACAAGATTGTAGGGCTGGTAAGGTGGATAGGATTTTGGTAAAGTCGATCAGTCGCTTTGCAAGAAACACCCTTGATTGTATAAAATACGTCCGAGAGTTGAAAGAACTTGGTGTTGGTGTGACTTTTGAGAAGGAGAATATTGACAGCCTAGATTCCAAAGGTGAAGTTCTCCTTACAATCCTTTCTTCCTTAGCACAGGATGAGTCACGCTCGATCTCAGAGAATGCGACGTGGGGAATTCGTAAAAAGTTTGAACGTGGTGAGGTGCGCGTGAATACCACAAAGTTCATGGGTTATGACAAGGATGAGAATGGTAGGCTTATCATTAACCCTCAGCAAGCTGAAACTGTTAAATTCATATACGAGAAATTCTTAGAGGGGTACAGTCCTGAATCCATTGCTAAGTATTTGAATGACAATGAAATACCTGGTTGGACAGGAAAGGCAAATTGGTATCCAAGTGCTATACAGAAAATGCTTCAAAATGAAAAGTACAAGGGTGATGCCTTATTGCAAAAGACTTTTACCGTTGATTTTCTGACTAAGAAACGAGTTCAAAATGACGGTCAGGTTAACCAATACTATGTAGAAAATAGCCATGAGGCCATTATTGATGAGGAGACTTGGGAGACTGTTCAACTGGAAATGGCTAGACGCAAAACCTACCGAGATGAGCATCAGCTCAAATCTTATATCATGCAGAGTGAGGACAACCCATTTACCACCAAGGTGTTCTGCGGAGCCTGCGGGTCAGCCTTTGGACGGAAGAATTGGGCAACCAGCCGAGGGAAACGTAAAGTTTGGCAATGTAACAACCGCTATCGCATAAAGGGT
This sequence comes from Streptococcus sp. 2018WUSS126, assembly GCF_044427425.1. Taxonomy (NCBI): domain Bacteria; kingdom Bacillati; phylum Bacillota; class Bacilli; order Lactobacillales; family Streptococcaceae; genus Streptococcus; species Streptococcus sp. 2018WUSS126. The sequence continues at coordinate 48,522 of NZ_JAOTGB010000001.1, forward strand.
GTTGAAGGGTGTTACAGTAGCCATTTGGATGAGGCGACACTCGAGCAGATTTTTCTAAAGGCATTAGAGCTACTAAGCGAGAACATTGATTTGCTTGATGGCAAGTGGGAGAAAATCTTAGCAGAGAATCGCCTACTGGATAAGCACTACAGCATGGCATTGAGTGACCTGCTTAGGCAGGAGCAGATAGACTTCAACCCCTCAGATATGTGCCGAGTGCTAGACCATATCAGGATAGGACTTGATGGTGAAATAACCGTTTGTTTACTGGAAGGAACTGAGGTAGATTTATAAAGCAAACGTAAGCATTATGTGCAATCCTACCATGAGGACGAGGAAATAACCCCGGAGCAGGCTCACAAGAACGCTGTCGAGCTGGCAGAGCATACAAAGGCATGGAAAGGGCATGAAGTTCTGATAGCCACGCATATAGACAAGGGGCATATACACACGCACTTTATTGTCAATTCCGTAAATTATGAGAACGGTCATAAGCTCCAATGGATGTAGGACGGATTTTGCGGACATTCAAAATAAAAAAGAATGTGGAGGTAACAGACAATGGCAAAGACAATTTTTGAGGAAATGGGCGGCAAATACGAAAGGCAAGGCGATTATTTAATACCGTGCTTAACTGTACCCGCCGAAGAAGAACAGGCAATAGGCATCTGGGGGCAACGGCATTTAGATTATCTAAAACAGTACCGTAAAGTTACATACACCAATCTTCTTACAAGCGGCAGGCTAAACGCCTACCTTGCCGACATCAACAGACAGGCACAGGAACGCTTTGAAAGGCTCATAGAGGGTATGAAACAGGCACAGGGCATAACGGAACAGCTAAAGGCAGAAAACGCCTTAGAATGGACAGGATGCCTCAATAACATAAGGGCTTGTGCGAGGGAGATTGTGGAAAAGGAAATTATTTTTGCATAAACAGATGATTAGTGGCAGGGGGAAATCCTGCCGCTTTTTCTGCTTTAGTTTGTCAGCTTGACAAATAAAGGGTTAAGGACTTGACAAATAAAGGGTTAAGGAATATAATTAGATTCAGTATTATACAAGGAGTTAATAAATATGCGGCAAGGTATTCTTAAATAAACTGTCAATTTGATAGTGGGAACAAAAAGTAGCAGTCCCGTTTCACTTTTAATATGGGGCTTAGTTTTTTGTACCCAGTTTAAGAATACTTTTATCATGTAATTTTATATGCCCGAAAACATATAAGTGTTTTGGGGCTATTGGAGTTATTTACCCAGTGATAGGAGTATTTATCACTGGGTATTTTTATGCCCTTTTTTGGGTGTTGATAGGAGGAAAATCACATGAAAATAATTAACTTAGGCATTCTGGCTCACGTTGACGCAGGAAAGACAACATTAACGGAAAGTTTATTGTATACCAGTGGTGCAATTGCAGAACCAGGGAGCGTAGATAAAGGCACAACAAGGACAGATACAATGAATTTGGAGCGTCAAAGGGGAATCACTATCCAGACAGCAGTGACATCTTTTCAGTGGGAGGATGTAAAAGTCAACATTATAGATACGCCAGGCCATATGGATTTTTTGGCGGAAGTATACCGTTCTTTATCCGTATTAGACGGAGCAGTATTATTAGTTTCTGCAAAGGATGGCATACAGGCACAGACCCGTATACTGTTTCATGCACTACAGACAATGAAGATTCCGACAATTTTTTTCATCAATAAAATTGACCAAGAGGGGATTGATTTGCCAATGGTATATCAAGAAATGAAAGCAAAGCTTTCTTCGGAAATTATAGTGAAGCAAAAGGTTGGGCAGCATCCCCATATAAATGTAACAGACAATGACGATATGGAACAGTGGGATACGGTAATTATGGGAAACGATGAACTATTAGAGAAATATATGTCAGGGAAACCGTTTAAAATGTCAGAACTGGAACAGGAAGAAAACAGGAGATTCCAAAACGGAACGTTATTTCCCGTTTATCACGGAAGCGCTAAAAACAATCTGGGGATTCGGCAGCTTATAGAAGTGATTGCCAGTAAATTTTATTCATCAACGCCTGAAGGTCAATCTGAACTATGCGGGCAGGTTTTTAAGATTGAATATTCAGAGAAAAGGCGGCGTTTTGTTTATGTGCGTATATATAGCGGAACATTGCATTTGAGGGATGTTATTAGAATATCTGAAAAAGAGAAAATAAAAATCACAGAGATGTGTGTTCCGACAAACGGTGAATTATATTCATCCGATACAGCCTGCTCTGGTGATATTGTAATTTTACCAAATGATGTTTTGCAGCTAAACAGTATTTTGGGGAACGAAATACTGTTGCCGCAGAGAAAATTTATTGAAAATCCTCTCCCTATGCTCCAAACAACGATTGCAGTAAAGAAATCTGAACAGCGGGAAATATTGCTTGGGGCACTTACAGAAATTTCAGATTGCGACCCTCTTTTAAAATATTATGTGGATACTACAACGCATGAGATTATACTTTCTTTTTTGGGGAATGTGCAGATGGAAGTCATTTGTGCCATCCTTGAGGAAAAATATCATGTGGAGGCAGAAATAAAAGAGCCTACTGTTATATATATGGAAAGGCCGCTTAGAAAAGCAGAATATACCATCCACATAGAAGTCCCGCCAAATCCTTTCTGGGCTTCTGTCGGGTTGTCCATAGAGCCGCTCCCTATTGGAAGCGGAGTGCAGTATGAAAGCAGAGTTTCACTTGGATATTTAAATCAATCGTTCCAAAATGCGGTTATGGAGGGGGTTCTTTATGGCTGCGAGCAGGGGCTGTATGGATGGAAAGTGACAGACTGTAAAATCTGTTTTGAATATGGATTGTATTATAGTCCTGTAAGTACCCCCGCAGACTTTCGGCTGCTTTCCCCTATCGTATTGGAGCAGGCTTTAAAAAAAGCAGGGACAGAACTATTAGAGCCATATCTCCACTTTGAAATTTATGCACCGCAGGAATATCTCTCACGGGCGTATCATGATGCTCCAAGGTATTGTGCAGATATTGTAAGTACTCAGATAAAGAATGACGAGGTCATTCTGAAAGGAGAAATCCCTGCTAGATGTATTCAAGAATACAGGAACGATTTAACTTATTTCACAAATGGGCAGGGAGTCTGCTTGACAGAGTTAAAAGGATACCAGCCAGCTATTGGTAAATTTATTTGCCAACCCCGCCGCCCGAATAGCCGTATAGATAAGGTTCGGCATATGTTCCACAAGTTAGCTTAACAGCTTGCAAAAGTCATATAAAATGAGATTTGAAAGGATTAGAGACTAATTATGATGAAATGCGAATGGATATTGTGTCCTGTTTGTGGGAGCAAAACCCGTAATAAAATTAGGAAGGACACTGTTTTGGAGAATTATCCCCTTTATTGTCCAAAATGCAGACAAGAAAGATTGATTAAAGTTGACAACTTGAAGATAACTGTCATCAAAGAGCCAGACGCTTAAGACGCAGAGCCGATGAAATTGTGGAACAATTCACGAATCATCGGCTCTTTTTGTTTCGTATTTGAAAGAACAAACTCACCAAATAAAAAAAACGATATTCGGGTGGGTTATTTTGTTATACCCTAAGGCTCTGTCACAACAAATGGTTGATTTTTGACGAGAAATGACGAGAAATAGCGTATAATAATAGTAAGAAACAGTACCACCGAAGGAGGTAATTGGATATGCCTACTATCAAAGACGCATTAGATATTATCGGTAAGTTGACTGTCGCAGAGCAGGAAAGCCTTAAAACAATGCTTTTAAGTCCTGCCTTTGTAAAGTCTTTGAATATTGAAGATTTCGTAGCAAAGGAACGCTTTGCAAATGGTCGTGTATGCCCTCTTTGTGGCTGTATCCATGTGGTTCGCAATGGTCATCGTAAAGATGGCACACAGCGATATGTATGTAAGGATTGTGGCAAGTCCTTCGTGATTGCTACGAACTCCATTGTGTCTGGTACAAGAAAAGACTTGTCCGTGTGGGAGCAGTACATTGATTGTATGATGAATGGCTTATCCATTCGTAAGACTGCTGTTGCTTGTGGGATTCACAGAAACACCGCATTCCTTTGGAGACACAAGATTTTGGATGCACTTCAGAATATGGCAGACGATGTTACCCTTGACGGCATTATTGAGGCTGACGAAACTTTTTTCGCCATCTCGTACAAGGGCAATCATAGCAAGAGTAAGACATTTGCTATGCCACGCAAGGCTCATAAGCGTGGTCATTCTACACATATCAGAGGCTTGTCCCAAGAAAAGGTATGTGTTCCTTGTGCGGTTAATAGGAATGGCTTGTCTATCTCCAAGATTACGAATACTGGTAGAGTTTCTACAAGAGATTTACATCATATTTATGATGGTAGGATTAAGACCAATTCCACTCTTGTTACGGACAAGATGAACTCCTATGTGAGATTTACAAATGCCAATGGCATTGACCTTGTGCAGTTAAAGACTGGCAAAGCCAAGAAAGGCATTTATAATATCCAACATATCAATAGCTACCATAGCCAGCTAAAGAGGTTTATGCGTGGCTTTAACGGTGTTTCTACCAAGTATCTGAACAACTATCTTGTGTGGAATAACCTTGTAAATTACGCCAAAGAAAGCGACATGGAGAAAAGGAACATCTTCTTAACTTTTGTTTTGGCAACATTGAAAACTGCTAAATGCAGAGATTTATCAAACAGACCAGCAGTTCCTCTGGTCGCCTAATTAGAATTTGTGGAGATGATAAGATGGTCAATATAACAGATGTAAAACAGATTCTTCAATTTGCAATAGATGCGGAGATTAAAGTCTTTCTTGATGGTGGCTGGGGTGTAGATGCTCTTCTTGGATATCAGTCAAGAGCCCATAATGATATTGACATTTTTGTAGAAAAGAACGATTATCAGAACTTTATAGAAATAATGAAAGCTAATGGCTTTTATGAGATTAAGATGGAATATACAACATTGAACCATACTGTATGGGAAGATTTGAAAAACAGAATTATTGATTTGCATTGTTTTGAATATACGGACGAAGGTGAAATTCTTTATGATGGGGATTGTTTTCCGGTAGAAACTTTTTCGGGTAAAGGAAGAATTGAGGAAATAGAGGTTTCCTGTATTGAACCATATAGTCAAGTAATGTTCCATCTGGGATACGAGTTTGATGAAAATGATGCACATGATGTGAAGTTATTGTGTGAGACATTTCATATCGAAATTCCAAATGAGTATAGATAACTGCAAATAACAGTTTGTAGGGGAGTTCTGATACTCCCCTATAAAAATGGCTATTTATCAACTGTTTGTTGTGACATAGCCTACCCTAAATTACCCTCTGAGTAAGCACGACCTTAAAGACTTAAAGGAACGGTGCAACGAGCAGAGCTGGGAACAGGGCTTGCATGTGCCGGAGAAAGGAAAGACATTTGCTGGAGAAGTCCGGGAAGAAACGGTGGCATGGAGCAAAGACACCTATATTGCTTATAAAGCACCATTCATAGAGAAAATTTACGCTGAAATAGGACTATGAAAAATCTAAGTTTATCGAACTTAGCAAACTATAAGTTTCTAAGAGATAAAACCTATAAAACTTGTACGGATATTGTAGGGTAGGAAAAGAAATCTTCCTCTATACTAAAATAAACCGAATGAAAAGGGGGATCGAAGTGAATATTATCAAGTCGTTTAACAATACGATTGATTATCTTGAAACAGTTCTTGATGATGAAATTGACGAAAAGAAAGTAGCACAGCTATCCGGATATTCGTACTCGATGTTTAGTCGCTTGTTTTCTATTCTGACCGAAACAACGCTCTCAGAATATTTAAGAAGCAGAAGATTGACGGAAGCAGCCGTTATTTTAAGAGATACGGACGAAAAGATTATTGATGTTGCCTTCAAATTCGGATATGAGTCATCGGATTCGTTTGGAACAGCTTTTAAGAATTTTCATGGATTTACTCCTTCAGAGGTAAGAAACGGGAAACCATTCAAATTAGTATCACGAGTGCAATTATCACTCAGTGTAAGAGGAGGAAGAAGTATGAATATTACAATTCAAAAGAAAAAAGCATTTACAGTTGCAGGGATCAATGAAAATAGCATCAATTCATCATTATGTTCAGGTATATGGGGGAAATTGTTTTCTAAGGTTAGCCATGAAGAAATCTCAAAATTTGGGACAGGAGAATCTGTTGGGGTTTGCCACGATATATTAAACCTTGATAATCATGATGTTTTAGAATCCAATACAATTAGCTATATGGCAGGCTATATTGTTAATGATGTGGATAAAGCAAGAAGCATAGGCTTAGATGTTTTGGAAGTGGAAGAAGCGGAGTATGCTGTTGTAGAATTAATAGGATCTGTTCCGGATTGTATTCATAACGGATGGAAATATGCGTTGGAAGTTTTCTTCCCTGAGCATGGTTATGTTCATTCAGGAAAACCTGACTTTGAATATTATTATGAAGGTGATATGGATAGTAAAGATTATAAAATGGAGCTTTGGATTCCGATAACTAAAGCTAAAAAAATACCAGTTAATCTATCTGATACCTTTTAACGATATCTCGATAGGACTTAAAGGCGAAATCGCGGTTCGCTTCCTGCAAGGAACTGAGGTAGATTTATAGAGTAAAGAAAGGCTGTGACGACAGTGGGAACCCACTGTGGTTACAGCCTTTTTTGCGTTTTTGTGGTAGAATCAAATTGTAGAACAATTTGGAGGTCATAAGATATTAGTCGACTTTATGATTCGATTGAAGAATCCTTCCGATTCAGTGAGTATTTGAATTTCAGCGATTATACTGAACTAAAGAATTTTAATTCAAATAGTGTTGTATTCGAAATTGAAAACAAAATAGATGGTCAGTTAATTAGTTTTGAGGCTGATACAGATATTAACGCCTATGAAGGATCCGAAAGTTTCCTATATTTAAAGTATAAAAAAGATGGAAGTTCAAGTTCAGAATCAATTGGAAGAGTGTCCTATACTAATGGAGAGGTTGAATTCGATGAGTTTCAAGGTACTTATATGCCGGTCCAGATGGATGGTGTTTCAGAGCACGAACTGTCTAGATTAGGTAGTAAAATGGTTGATATAATAAATAGTGATTTTATAGACTATAAGGATTTGGTGGGAAGTTCCGAATATTCCATTATTAAAGACGGTGGTTCTTATCCAATTTTAGATTTACCATGTCAAGAGTGTGGAGAGTATTGGATATGTATTGACGAAGCTTTTACTGACAGAGGAAAGTGTTTGAACTGTGGAGAAATAAATGAGGTGACAGGCTGTGAGCGTTGTGGCGGCTATGATTTTGGTACACCTAGTGATTATGACTATCCATTTTTATGTGATAGCTGCTGTAATTACTATAAAGAAGAGTAAATAAATTCCGTTCCACAGTATCATTCTAAAATAACTTTCAATCCCTTTCGTCTATTAGTATAGAAGAAAGCTCTCAGCACATATAGAAGTAGTCGGTTTGTTAGAAAAACGCATTTAGGTTGTCCAGCTTGCTTACCTGTTTTCCGGCAAGCTGCTTCAAAGGTCCCCAGGACCTTTGAACTCCCAAAGAGAATGGCACTTCAAAAATAAAATGAATGAGGGGAAAATTAAAGAATTTGACGGTATCACTTTGATTGTTTGGACATCCGATAATAAGATAAAAGTATTGAAAGAGTTTGGTTGTAATTGTAATAACTACAATCCTTACAAAGAGAGTGAAACACCATTGTTTAGAGATGAAAAAGTAAATTGGTTTTGAGGAGATAAAATATTGATAGAAAGTAGACCTGAGTTTGACAAAATTACATCGTTTGACGAGTTTAATAAATATTATTGGTATCGTGAAGAACTTTCACAGATATGCAAGTCATTAGGATTAGAATATAGAGGTACAAAACAGGAATTCAATTATATTATTGAGCAATACTTTAAGGGTAATTTCATTAAAAAGTCAACAACAATAAATGAAAAGAAACAGGTAGAAACTATTACCTTAGATATGCCATTACTTGAATGTGGTTTTTCCTTTAATGCAAAGTTCAGAGAATATTTCTCTGTTTTAACAGGTATCTCACCATTTAAATTTACTGCTGATATGGCAACAGCTTGGAGGAAAGTAAAAAGAGAAAAGGATTTGAGTTTTACAATTCAAGATATGCTAAAAGTTTATTATGGAAAATCAAATTATGCTAAGTATGACAATTCGGTTTGTCAATGGAATCAATTTTTGAAGGATTTCTGTGCAGACGAAAATAGTTGCAACTACTCAAACAAATTAAAAGTAGCTTCTATTCTTTGGAAAGAAGTCCGAAATACAAAAAATGAAAAAATTTATTCAAAGAATCTTTTGACTAAATATTCAACTAAAATAAAAGAGTATCGCAAGTAGGATATTCTTAGCTTGCTAACCTAACAATTCGATAAAAACTAACACATGAATAGTAAATCAAAAAGTGAATAGATGTTGGAATTTTTTGGTAAGTATTCAATGTCAATGATTTTAATAGGAATAGTCTTAGTAGGAATCATTATTATAGGAATTGCAATAAATTTATCTATTGTAATTATGACGAAAAAAGAAGATTAGAGAATAGTATTCTTTGATATTAGTTTGAATTAGGAAGCTGATATATGGAGAAAAAATGCTGCTGCATTGTTTTTTATTTTAGGCTTTGTAGACTTGTTATGTGACTTTCAGTCCATCACGCTCTGCAAGGTGCGCGACGAAGGTTATACCAAAAAAACTCCAAACGCGATACAATAAAGGTGTTCAAGCCTATTGTAAAGCGAGAGGAGAAGAAAAATTATCCAGTGGATGATTTTTGCCGAAACTAAAAAAATTAAAAGTTGAGGGGCACAAAAGGCACATAGCTAGAGGGATACGGACTACAGCTACGAATTGAACAAATTATTCTAGCTCATAACTTACGCTATTTTGAAACGAACTAGCACCACGGGTATTATTTTATCTTAGTCCTCTTTATCATTGCTAAACTTGATGAAGGTTGTATTGTCTGTTATAATATTGGATATTGCAAGCTTTAAGTGAAAGGTTTTAGGGAAGAGATTATCACAACTCATTCTTTATTGGTAATGAGATATGATATAAACGATAGTCTAGTAAAAGATTTGGAGAATTGACTTCCTTAGAAAGTTAAATGTAAAAACAACATGAAAAAATACGATTATCTAGTTGTTGGTGCGGGTCTGTTCGGAGCGGTCTTTGCTCATGAGGCAGCTAAAAAGGGTAAAAAAATAAAGGTTATCGAAAAACGAGACCACATTGCAGGTAACATCTATACCAAAGAAGTAGAAGGTATTCAAGTCCATGAATATGGTGCACATATTTTCCATACTTCTGAAAAAGAAATTTGGGATTATGTGAATCAGTTTGCGGAGTTCAATCGCTATACAAACACACCAGTCGCCAACTACAAAGGTGAAATCTACAACCTTCCATTCAACATGAATACTTTCAATAAACTGTGGGGCGTGATGACCCCTGCTGAAGCAGAAGCGAAGATTGCAGAGCAACGAGCTGTTTTGGGAGGAAAAACGCCTGAGAACTTGGAAGAACAAGCCATCTCACTAGTTGGTACAGACATCTATGAAAAATTGATCAAGTCATATACCGAGAAACAATGGGAAAAACCATGTACGGAGTTACCTGCCTTTATCATCCGTCGTTTACCCGTGCGTTTGACTTATGATAATAACTATTTCAACGATAGCTACCAAGGTATTCCAATCGGCGGTTACACGCAGATTGTTGAAAAAATGTTGGAACATGAGAATATTGATGTTGAGACAAATGTTGATTTCTTTGCCAATAAGGAAGACTATTTAGCTACCTATCCGAAGATTGTCTTTACAGGAATGATTGACGAGTTCTTTGATTACCAACTTGGTGAATTGGAATATCGTAGCCTTCGATTTGAGACAGAAGTATTGGATATGGAAAACTATCAAGGGAATGCAGTTGTCAACTACACAGATAGTGAAACGCCATTTACTCGCATCATCGAACACAAACATTTTGAATTTGGTACACAAACGAAAACCATTATTACACGTGAGTATTCGAAGACCTGGAAACGAGGCGATGAGCCGTATTATCCAGTGAACAATGATCGTAACAACAAACTCTATACTGCTTATAAACGCCTCGCAGAACAACAAGAGAACGTTATTTTTGGTGGACGTCTTGGTCATTATCGTTACTACGATATGCATCAAGTCATCGGAGCTGCCTTGCAGTGTGTGAGAAGTGAAGTTTGGGAATGATTTTGAGAAGTCATCAAAGTAGTAATTGATTCTTGGCAGAAGTCGGAATACTCTTAAAATGTTAATCAAAAAAAACCAGAATTTCTGGTTTTTTTGATTATTGAATTGCTGCCAACAGGTCAGCTGCTTGTTGTTCGAGTTTTGTTAGAGTTTCGTCAGATAACTCCAATACACCTGTTCCCCATGCTTCTGGATTGATGGTTGAACCTGTAAATTCACCAGCAATCTGAGTGCGGATAAATGGAAGAAGGTGTTGGAAGTCTTTGAATAGGTGGTCGTGACCACTGTTTGCGACGGCAGAGACAGTTGTGATTTTATCTTGTAGGATAGATGGTCCTTTTGGATTGGATAAATCGAGCGAACGACTGAGCCAATCGAGAGCATTTTTTACGATGCCTGGGATTGCATAGTTATATACTGGTGAGAAAATCCAGATAGCATCCGCAGCGTCTACTTGTGCACGTAGCTCTGCAATTTCAGGAAGGATAGGCGTCTCGATGTCTTGGTTGAATAGGGGAATTTTTGCAAGATCAATGTAAGATACTTGAGCCTTATCAGCCAAGAACGCTTCGGCTTTTTTTGCCATTTGATGGTTAAAAGAACCGTCACGTAGTGAACCAACTAAAAACAATACGTTTGCCATGATGGCCTCCTTTTCATAAAAACATAAATTTAGTATATCGTATTTGTCTTTTGTTGGCAATTCTAGGTCTGCTGATTCTTGAATTTTTTAAGTATCTCGGCTAATTGGTCTTGTTCTTCTGAACTAAGGACAGAAAAAATCTCTCCAACGTGATCATAATGCTCTGGAAGGATTTTTTCAATGGTTTCGCGTCCAAGTGGAGTGAGAGCAATCAAGGAAGCACGACGGTCATTTGTATCGATAGTCTTGTAGATATAGCCATCTCGAATCATATTTTTTATAACGACAGTCATGTTGCCAGATGTGCTTAATAATTTATCAATTAAGTCTTGAATCCGCAGATTTCCTTTGTTGTAGAGTGCCTCCATCACTCCAAACTGACAAACTGTCAGTCCGTATTTTTTGATTGTTTCTAATTCTGATTTTGCGATAGTATTAGCTGCTCTGCGAAAGACGACTAGACTGTGAAGTGCATGCTTGTTCTCATTTAAAGATTGTTCAACAGTTCTCATGAGAATATTTTAGCAATAAATAGTTCGGTTATCAAGCAAAAAAAGTTAGATCCTATATTCATAGGTAAAGTGCTTTTATAGAAAAGATAGTTTTTCGTTAATCAAGTTCGTTTTTTGAGGTAATACTAACTGTACTGGAAAAAACGAGCAATGAGCATTTGAAAAATAGTCTTAGATGGAAGTGCAAAACTGTGAATGTAGGTTCTTATATCCTTTTCTTTGTGCGAAGGAAAAGGAAATTTTATTTACAATCACGGAAAGAATGGAAATATGCTTTAATTTGTAGTATAATGGGACTACTATGGAAAAAAAGATTTTTCAACTGTTGGAGTGGATGGCTTCCAAGACTGGTCAGTTAGTGTTGGGCTCTTTTATCCTTCTCAGTGTTGTGACTTTTTCAATTTTTACTATTTGGGATATTGCTGTTGCCCCTTTCAACAATGCGCGTAGTCATGCAGTTGCAGTAGCTACAGAATATGCTGATTTGCAAACTGTCAATGATTTTTCTATCTACAATGGTACTGAAACCTATTTTTGTGTATTTGGTGTAACCAGTCAGGGAGAAGAGGTTGCAGTTTTGATTCCAGAGGCTTCTAGCACAGTATATGTCTATCCTTTAGCTCAGGGAATTTCGCAAGAAGAAGCGCAAGCTATTGCCAAGAAAAACGGTGCAAGCCAAGTAGAGCGAACTATTCTAGGTTTAAGGGATGGCAAACCTATTTGGGAAGTTAAGTCTGGAACAGCATACTACATAGTTGATTTTGACACAGGGAACTTTATCAAACGGGAGGGCTTATGAGCAAGTTATCAAGACGAGTCTTAGAGATGGAAGAAAGTGTAACTCTGGCAGCAGGTGCGCGTGCAAAAGCCTTGAAGGCAGAAGGACGTGATATTTTAGAGCTGACCTTGGGTGAGCCAGACTTCGTCACACCGAAAAATATTCAAGAAGCTGCTATTAAGTCTATCGAAGATGGTAAGGCGAGTTTTTATACGGTAGCTTCAGGACTTCCAGAATTGAAGGATGCAGTCAATACCTACTTTGAGAATTTCTACGGCTACTCTATCGAACGTAATCAAGTCGTTCTTGCGACAGGTGCTAAGTTTGTTCTTTATGCCTTCTTTGCGGCGGTCATCAATCCTGGTGATGAGGTGATTATTCCGACACCTTACTGGGTTTCTTATGCAGATCAAATCAAGATGAATGATGGGGTGCCTGTCTTTGTCACTGCGACAGAAGAGCACAATTTCAAGGTAACGGTTGCACAGCTGGAAGCGGCTCGTACGGATAAGACCAAGGTTCTCTTACTCAATAGTCCTTCTAATCCGACGGGTATGATTTACAATCGTGAGGAATTGGAAGCTATTGGAAACTGGGCTGTAGAGCACGATATTCTCATCTTGGCAGACGATATTTACGGTCGTTTGGTCTATAATGGAAATACCTTCACACCGATTTCAAGCATTTCAGAAAGCATTCGTCAGCAGACTATTGTTGTCAATGGGGTGGCCAAGGCCTATGCCATGACAGGTTGGCGGGTTGGATTTGCGGTTGGCAATCCTGAGATTATTGCGGCAATGAGTAAGATTGTCGGTCAAACGACTTCTAATCTATCCACCGTTGCTCAGTATGCGGCCATTGAGGCCTTTACTGGTCCGCAAGATACGGTAGAAACCATGCGTCAGGCTTTTGAAGAGCGGCTTAATACCATTTATCCCTTGCTGGCAGAAGTGCCTGGTTTTGAAGTTATCAAGCCAGAAGGTGCCTTCTATCTCTTCCCAAATGTCAAAAAGGCTATGGAAATGAAGGGCTATACAGATGTGACTGAATTTACCACAGCCATTTTGGAAGAAGCGGGAGTTGCAATGGTGACAGGTGCTGGTTTTGGAGCTCCTGAAAATATCCGCCTCAGCTATGCGACAGATATGGACACGCTCAAAGAAGCAGTGGCCCGACTACACACATTTATGAAAAAATAAAAAGAGGAAAAATAATGTCTAGAAAATTGATTACCATTAACCAAGTGAAAGATTATGTTGGTCAAGAAGTGACCATTGGTGCCTGGGTTGCCAACAAGTCAGGCAAGGGCAAGTTAGCTTTCCTACAGTTGCGTGACGGAACAGCTTTCTTCCAAGCAGTTGCTTTCAAGCCAAACTTTATCGAGAAATTCGGTGAAGAAGCTGGTACGGAAAAATTTGAAGTTGCCAAACGTCTTAGCCAAGAAACCTCTGTTTATGTGACAGGTATTGTCAAGGAAGACGAGCGTTCTAAGTTTGGCTATGAGTTGGATGTGACAGACCTTGAAGTCATTGGTGAGTCACAAGATTACCCAATCACACCAAAAGAACACGGAACAGACTTCCTTATGGACAACCGCCATCTCTGGTTGCGTTCGCGTAAGCAGGTTGCTATCCAGCAAATCCGTAACGCGATTATCTATGCGACCTATGAATTCTTTGAAAAGAATGGCTTTATCAAGTTTGATAGCCCAATCTTGTCTGGAAATGCGGCAGAAGATTCAACAGAATTGTTCGAAACAGACTACTTTGGTCAACCAGCTTATCTCAGTCAATCAGGTCAGCTTTACCTGGAAGCTGGTGCTATGGCCCTTGGTCGTGTTTTCGACTTCGGTCCTGTTTTCCGTGCGGAAAAATCAAAAACTCGCCGTCACTTGACAGAGTTTTGGATGATGGATGCCGAGTATTCATTCCTCAGCCATGAAGAGTCACTTGACTTGCAAGAAGCTTATGTCAAAGCCTTGATTCAAGGTGTTATCGACCGTGCTCCACAAGCCTTGGAAACTCTTGAGCGTGATGTGGATGCTCTCAAACGCTACATTGCAGAACCATTTAAACGTGTGGCTTATGATGATGCCATTACCCTTCTGCAAGAACATGAAGCTGATGAAGACACAGACTACGAACACATCGAGCATGGTGATGACTTTGGCTCACCACATGAAACTTGGATTTCAAACTACTTTGGTGTACCGACTTTCGTGGTCAACTATCCAGCAAGCTTCAAGGCCTTCTACATGAAACCAGTTCCTGGCAATCCAGAGCGCGTGCTTTGTGCGGACCTTTTGGCGCCAGAAGGCTACGGTGAAATCATTGGTGGTTCTATGCGTGAGGACAATTACGACGCCTTGGTAGCCAAGATGGACGAGCTCGGCATGGACAAGTCAGAATACGAATTCTACCTTGACCTCCGTAAATACGGCTCTGTACCACACGGTGGCTTCGGTATAGGTATCGAGCGTATGGTAACCTTCGTCGCTGGTACAAAACACATCCGTGAAGCCATTCCGTTCCCGAGAATGTTGCACCGCTTGCATCCGTAAGCAAATCAATAGATATACAAACAGACTACACATGTGGTCTGTTTTTCTGGTGTCAATTGACATTTTGAACGAATTGTTTTACAATGTATTACAAGAAGAAAGTAGGTGGAATGATGGGAATTGTACCCTTGCGGTTAAACGATGCAGAAGAAGAAATCTTCAGAAGCTATGCCATTCATACAGGAAAAAGCCTGTCTGAGCTATTCAAAACTGCACTTGCTGAACAGATAGAAGACCAGTTGGACTATGAAATTGGTATCAAGGCTTTGAAGAAATTCCAAGAAAATCCTGTTACACACTCGATTGATGATGTTCTTGCGGAGTTAGAAGATGGCTTATAAACTTGTTCTCAGCGATGATGCTTTGAAGCAGTTGAAAAAAATGGACAGGCATGTGGGGATGATGCTTGCTAAGGATTTGAAAAAACGTTTGGACGGTTTGGAGAATCCAAGACAGTTTGGCAAGACCTTGGTAGGAGACTATAAGGGGCTGTGGCGGTATAGAGTGGGGAATTACCGTGTGATTTGCGATATTATTGATAACAAAATGGTCATCCTAGCTCTTGAAATCGGGCACCGGAAAGAAATCTATAAAAAGTGAAGCCTTAGGAAATTAGACTCGGTATCGGTGCACTTCTCAGAGCTCGTGTCAACATCTCAGCGCAGTGGTTGATTGGCTCTAACAATCTGGGAGATTGTTAGAGGTTGGAGATAAGATTTGCATAGCAAATCTCAGTTGTTCGTGTTTTCCACTCCAAATCTTCCTTATACGACTGAAGCGAACGGAGTTCGCCTTATCTCCAACCTCCAAAGGTTCCCCGAACCTTTGGAGCTGTGCGGGGAGTGGGGAGACGAACTCCTTTTTGACTTATCGAGTTCTTCCCCACTCCCTGTTTTCTTGCTTTTTCGCCTGTTTTTATTTATAATTATTCTAAATAAAGAGGCGGAGTAGTTATGAAAGAGAATAGTTTGAGAAAAGAGATTATTCGTTTGGCCTTGCCTGCGACGGTGGAAAATATCTTTCAGACCTTAGTTGGTTTTGTGGATACCCTCTTGATTGCACAGCTGGGGCTAGTAGCGGTGACGGCAGTTGGTCTTGCCAATACGATTTTGAATGTCTATTTGGCGGTCTATATGGCTCTGGGTGTTGGGGCAATGGCTCTGATTGCTCGGTCCATTGGTGCGGGTGACAAGGAAGCGGTCGCCTATCAGGTGTGTCAGGCAGTGGTTTTGTCACTGGGGATCGGCTTGGTCTTTGGTCTCTTATCGCTTATCTTTGGTCGGCAGATGCTGGTCTTAATGGGAGCAGATGCGGAGAGTTTGGCTGGTGCTCAGGCCTTTTTCTACTGGGTAGGTGGCTGGACAATTTTCCAAGCCCTGATGACCATTTTGGGAACAATCCTGCGGGCATCTGGCGACACGGTAACTCCCATGAACATCAGCCTTCTGACCAACGTTTTCAACGTGGTCCTAGACTACATCTTGATATTTGGGATTGGCTCCTGGTCGGGTCTGGGGATTGTCGGAACGGCCTTGGGAACAGTCTTGGCCCGCCTGTTTGGCACTGCCTTGCTGTATCGTAAGGTGCAGCGAACAGAACTGGCAGTTGACTTAGGACAACTCTTCCGCTTGGGAAGTCCCAAGGAGCTGATTGACCTGACCATTCCTGCCGCCTTGGAACGCTTGATCATGCGATTGGGCCAGGTGGTCTATTTCAGTTTGATTGTGGGTCTGGGGACGACTGTCTATGCTTCCCACATGATTGCAGGCAATATCGAGAGTTTTACCTATATGCCAGCCTATGGTCTTGCGACAGCGGCAGCGGTTTTGATTGGTCAAGCCTTGGGAAAGGGGGACATCCTCACAGTTAGACGAGTCGCATTTCTCAGCTCTGCCTATGGTGTTACCATCATGTCCCTGCTCGGTACCATCTTATTTTTCGGAGCTCCAAGTTTTGCTCTGCTATTTACCAAAGACCTAGAAGCCGTCAAACAAGTCGTCACAGCCTTACGGATCGATTCTTTCAACCAGCCAGGCCTTGCGGTTTCTTTGATCATGGCTGGCGCTCTGCAGGGCTTGGGGGATACCAAGTCGCCACTCTACTCCACAATGATAGGGATGTGGGGGCTGCGCGTCGTAGGTGCTATCGTCTTAGGTCAGATGTTCGGTTTAGGAATTGCCGGCGTCTGGCTGTCGATTTTGATTGACCTGCTACTGCGAGCGATTTTTCTGACTTGGAGATTTACAGTGAAAACAAGAAAACTGGCTGAATAGGCTAGTTTTTTGGTATAAGCAGGTAGTTTTAGAAATAGATTATATATTGCCTTATTTCATGTTGATGATACTATCTCAATTCCTTTTTTATAAAAGAAAATAGGTGTAGGATAGTAGTAGGTGAGCTGTTTTATACAGAACTTGTGCTATAATAGATATAAAAAATTAAAAGGAGATAGAGATATGAAAACCATTCACACAGATAAGGCCCCTGCAGCAATTGGCCCATACGTTCAAGGGAAGGTTGTTGGAAATTTCCTCTTTGCCTCTGGTCAAGTTCCTTTGTCACCTGAAACTGGTGAAGTGGTTGGTGAAACCATTCAGGAGCAGACTGAGCAAGTCTTGAAAAATATCGCGGCAATTTTAACAGAAGCAGGGACAGACTTTGACCATGTGGTGAAGACGACTTGTTTCCTAAAAGATATGAATGATTTTGTAGCCTTTAATGAAGTTTATAAAACAGCTTTCTCAGCAGATTTTCCAGCCCGTTCAGCGGTGGAAGTTGCTCGCTTGCCACGTGATGTTAAGGTTGAGATTGAAGTTATTGCAGTTATTGATTAGAAGAGAAAAGGAGGGAATGTCATGTCGGACAAACTCCATTTAGTGATTGTGACAGGGATGTCTGGAGCTGGTAAGACGGTAGCCATTCAGTCTTTTGAAGACTTGGGTTATTTTACCATTGATAATATGCCACCGACTCTCTTGCCAAAGTTTTTAGAGTTGATTCGCCATAGTCAGGATAACAATAAGATTGCTCTTGTTGTAGATATGCGGAGTCGCTCCTTCTTCTCGGAGATTCGAGAGGTGTTGGATGAGATTGAGGGGGCAGAGGATTTAGATTTTAAAGTCCTATTCTTGGATGCAACGGATAGTGAATTGGTTGCTCGCTATAAAGAAACTCGTCGTTCCCATCCTTTGGCGGCTGATGGTCGTGTTTTGGACGGGATTCAGCTAGAACGTGAACTTTTGGCTCCCTTGAAAAATATGAGTCAAAATGTTATTGATACGACAGAGCTGACTCCTCGTAATCTGCGTAAGGAAATCTCGGAGCAGTTTGCTAGTCAAGATAATCAACCGTCGTTTCGCATAGAAGTGATGTCCTTTGGTTTCAAATATGGATTACCTCTGGATGCAGACCTAGTTTTTGACGTTCGATTCTTACCAAATCCCTACTACAAGTTAGAATTACGGAATCTTACAGGACTAGATCAGCCTGTCTTTGACTATGTCATGGAGCATCAAGAATCGGAAGAGTTTTATAGTCATTTGCTCGGCTTGATAGAACCGATTCTTCCTGGTTATCAGAAGGAAGGAAAATCAGTTCTAACGATTGCCGTTGGATGTACGGGTGGTCAGCATAGAAGCGTAGCCTTTGCTAAACGTTTGGCAGACGATTTAGAGAAAAATTGGAATGTCAATCGTAGTCATCGTGATAAGGACAGACGGAAGGAGACGGTCAACCGCTCATGAGAAAACCAAAGATTACAGTTATCGGGGGCGGGACTGGTATTCCAGTCATTTTGAAGAGTTTGCGGGATAAGGATGTAGAGATTACCGCTATCGTGACGGTAGCTGATGACGGAGGATCTTCGGGGGAAATTCGTCAGGCTTTGCAGGTGACCCCTCCAGGTGATTTGCGTAATGTCCTTTTGGCTATGTCGGATATGCCCAAACTTTATGAACAAATTTTCCAGTATCGTTTTGCGGATTCAGATGGTCCCTTGGCTGGTCATCCGCTAGGCAATCTCATCATTGCTGGTATTTCAGAAATGCAGGGTTCAACCTACAATGCGATGAGGTTGTTGACGCGCTTTTTCCATACGACAGGGCGGATTTATCCATCTAGCGAACAGGCTTTGACCCTTCATGCTATTTTTACAGATGGGACCGAGGTAGCAGGTGAGAGCAAGATTTCCAAGCATAATGGGATGATTGATCATGTCTATGTGACAAATTCTTATAACGATGATGAACCGAAAGCCAGTCGCCAAGTAGTTGAAACGATTATGGAAAGTGACATGATTGTACTTGGACCGGGTTCTCTTTTTACCTCAATCTTGCCGAATCTGATGATTTCTGACATTGGCAAAGCCCTAAAAGAAACCAAGGCTGAAGTGACCTATGTGTGCAACATTATGACCCAACGGGGAGAGACTGAGTTTTTCTCAGATGCGGACCATGTGGCGGTTCTCAATGCCCACCTAGCTGAACAATTTATTGATACAGTTTTGGTCAATATTGAACCAGTTCCACAAGAGTATATGAATAGCAATCAGTTTGATGAATACTTGGTACAGGTAAAACACGATTTTGCAGGTTTGCAAAAACAGGCTAATCGTGTGATTTCTTCGAATTTTCTTCGTTTGGAAAATGGCGGAGCTTTCCATGATGGTGACTTGGTGGTAGAAGAGTTGCTCAAGATTTTGCAGGTGCGGTCATGAGTTTTACAGTACAAGTAAAGGAAGAATTGTTGCTTCAGTCTAGCCAAAATAAGAGCGAGCTATCTGCTATTATCAAATTATCAGGTAGTTTGGGCTTAGCTTCATCAGGTTTGACTCTTTCTATCAGTACGGAAAATGCAAAGATTGCCCGTCACATTTATGAACTGTTATTTCATTTCTACCAGATTAAGGCTGAGATTCGCCATCATCAAAAACCTAATCTCAAAAAGAATCGTGTGTATGCAGTTTTGATAGAAGACGGCGTGAATGAGATGTTGAACGATTTGCATTTGGCTGATAGCTTCTTTGGATTAGAGACGGGGATTTCTCCCTTGGTTTTGGAAAATGATTCATGGAGTCAAGCCTATCTTCGTGGAGCATTTTTAGCGGCAGGCTCTGTTAAAGATCCTGAAAAAGGAAAATACCAGCTTGAAATAGCTTCTGTCTATAGTGACCATGCCAATGACCTGGCCAATCTGATGCAGAAATTTCTTTTGGATGCCAAAGTCATTGAGCGAAGTAAGGGAACCATTACCTATCTGCAACGTGCAGAGGACATTATGGATTTTCTTTTGGTGATTGGAGCAGAAGAGGCAAAGACAGAATTTGAGAATGTTAAATTGCTTCGTGAGGCTCGAAATGATCTAAATCGAGCTACCAATGCGGAAGCTGCTAATATTGCAAAGACGGTCAATGCTAGTATGAAAACAATTAATAATATTATCAAAATTATGGATACTATCGGTCTAGATCAGTTGTCAGGTGACTTGCAGGAGATTGCCCAGTTGCGAATTCAACATCCAGACTATTCCATTCAGCAATTGGCGGATAGTCTAACGGTACCGATCACTAAAAGTGGTGTCAACCATCGTTTGCGGAAAATCAATAAGATTGCGGATGAATTGACTGAATAGATAGGTATACATAGAATGCTATAGTCTTTTGAATTAACTTTGATACATTGTTACTTTCGGCTTGCCGTACTCTAGTATTGCTTGCACCTCAGTTCCTTGTCTGAAAGTTAATTCATTCGACGATACTAAGACTGGTTCGAGAGGACCAGTTTTTTGTATTAGCTGTAATAGCATTCTTCTTCACAGGAATGATCCTGTTTTATGAATTTTTTAGTAATGATTAGCATAGAACGTTAATATATGTTAAAATAGATAGAAGGATACTTTAGCTAGAAAGGAGTTTTGATGATAAGCAACGAACAATATGATTATCTAAGGGCACATCCAACTTTTGAACGTTTGACACGTGATAGCTTTGATCAATTAGCTAAGCATATTCGTTTTCGAAAGATTCCTAAGGGACAAATCTTTTTTTACGCAGAGGATCCTAGAGATTATCTATTTGTATTGTATAAGGGCTATGCTCGGATTGAGCAATATGATGAGACGGATAGTTTTACGTATTTGGACTATATTCGGCAGGGCGGTGCCTTTCCTTTTGGAGATATGTTTCAGGACAAACCTTATCATTATACTGCTATTGCCATAACGGACCTAGAGTATTTTATTGTGCCGATGGTCTTGTTTGAAACCTTGTCGAAGATAAATCCTAGTCAAATGGCCTATATCTGTCAAAAATTATCCAAGGTACTTCGTTTTCAAGAGTTGCGCTTGCGAAATGCGATGCGTTCCAAGGCATCAGATCGAGTCGTTCAAGCCTTGGCTCTTCTTTATTGGGATATGTGCCAGCGCGATCAGTTTGCTACCTTGCCATTTGAAATTCATATTCAAGAGATTTCGCGTTTAGCCGCTACGACACGGGAAACGGTTAGCCATGTTTTGAAGCAACTGAAACAGGATGGTAAAATTGCTTATAGCCATAAACAGTTAACTTATTTAGATGTTGATTATTTCTTAGAAAATTTGACAGAAACTCATTGAAGTTTCTGTTTTTTATAAAAAAATAAAAATTCATATAATGATATAACGGAAAGAATTATGCAGAATCTAGGCAATATAATCGATAATTATTTATAAATAAGGTTAAAAATGTGAAGAATTTCTCAAAATAAATGTGAGCGTTTTCAAGTTTTTGTTTTTTTACTCTGTTAAACTATGGATGTAAAGAGGAAATGAGAGGCAGGAAAGCGTACGGTCCTCCTCGTTTCCCATCATGTATAAATCTACAAGGAGGACAGATTATGTCAAACCATCCAATTCATGTTTTTTCAGAAATTGGTAAGCTGAAAAAAGTTATGTTACACAGACCAGGTAAGGAAATTGAAAACCTGATGCCTGACTACCTAGAACGCCTACTTTTCGATGATATTCCATTCTTAGAAGATGCACAGAAAGAGCATGATGCTTTTGCTCAAGCTCTTCGTGATGAGGGGGTAGAAGTGCTCTACTTGGAAAAATTAGCTGCTGAGTCACTTGTTACACCTGAAATTCGTGAACAATTTATTGATGAATATCTCGAAGAAGCTAACATTCGTGGTCGGGCGACTAAGAAGGCAATTCGCAAGTTGTTGTTGTCTATTGAAGATAATCAAGAACTGGTTGAGAAAACGATGGCCGGTGTTCAAAAGGCAGAATTGCCAGAAATCCCTGCTGAAGAAAAAGGTTTGACAGATTTGGTTGAATCCTCTTACCCATTTGCAATAGACCCAATGCCAAACCTTTACTTCACACGGGATCCATTTGCTACGATTGGTAATGCTGTTTCTCTTAACCACATGTATTCAGAAACACGGAACCGTGAAACCTTGTATGGTAAATATATCTTCACTCATCACCCAGAATATGGTGGAAAAGTTCCATTGGTTTACAATCGTGAAGAAACTACTCGTATCGAGGGTGGGGACGAATTGGTTCTTTCAAAAGATGTTTTGGCAGTAGGTATTTCACAACGTACCGATGCTGCATCAATTGAAAAACTATTGGTAAATATCTTTGAACAGCATGTTGGCTTCAAGAAAGTATTGGCATTCGAATTTGCTAACAACCGTAAATTCATGCATTTGGATACGGTATTTACCATGGTTGACTATGATAAGTTTACTATCCACCCAGAAATTGAAGGTGACCTTCGCGTCTTCTCTGTAACCTATGAAAATGATACGCTTCATATTGAAGAAGAACATGGTGACTTGGCAGAACTTTTGGCTGCGAACCTTGGTCTTGAAAAAGTAGAATTGATCCGTTGTGGTGGCGGTGATATGGTTGCTGCTGGTCGTGAGCAATGGAATGATGGTTCAAATACATTGACCATTGCACCAGGTGTGGTAGTTGTTTACAAACGCAATACGATTACCAATGCAATCCTCGAGTCCAAAGGGCTTCGTTTGATTAAGATTGGCGGAAGCGAATTGGTTCGCGGTCGTGGTGGACCTCGTTGCATGTCAATGCCGTTTGAACGGGAAGACATCTAATGCCAAGTATAGAACGAACAACAATCGGTTCGGAAGAATGGCAACGCGCAGCCTCTATCTATGTCCGCTATAAGGTATTTGTTCTTGAGCGTGGCATTGCAAAGGAAGATGAATTTGACCAGAATGATACTGAAGGAAGAGTTTACGCCAATCTCTTTATTGGTGAGGAGCCTGTTTCAACGGGACGTTTTCTTCCTGTCGGTCCTGGTCAAGCTCGTCTAACCCGAATAGCCACTCTACCGAATTTTCGTGGAAAAGGCTATGGAAAAATGATTATCAGCTCTTTGGAAGCTTATGCACGTGAAGCAGGCTTTCATCAGTTGGATATACATTCGGAGTTAACTGCAAAGACTTTTTATGAGTCAGTCGGCTACCAAGCAACTTCTGAAGTTTATCAAGAAGATGGAGAATGGTGCCAGACATTGACAAAATTTATTTAAACATTAGGAGAAGAGACAATGACAAACGTATTTAAAGGCAGACATTTCCTTGCAGAGAAAGATTTCACACGCGCAGAATTGGAATGGTTGATTGATTTCTCAGCTCATTTGAAAGATTTGAAAAAACGCAATATTCCACACCGTTATTTGGAAGGTAAAAATATTGCCCTCTTGTTTGAAAAAACATCAACACGTACTCGTGCTGCCTTCACAGTAGCATCTATTGACCTTGGTGCTCATCCAGAATATCTTGGTGCAAATGACATCCAACTTGGTAAGAAAGAATCTACAGAAGATACTGCTAAAGTTTTGGGACGCATGTTCGACGGTATTGAATTCCGTGGTTTCAGTCAAAAAATGGTGGAAGAATTGGCAGAATTCTCTGGTGTGCCAGTATGGAATGGTTTGACAGATGCATGGCACCCAACTCAAATGTTAGCTGACTACTTGACTGTCAAAGAAAACTTTGGCAAGTTGGAAGGTTTGACTTTGGTTTACTGTGGTGATGGCCGTAACAACGTTGCTAACTCACTTTTGGTAACGGGCGCTATCCTTGGTGTCAATGTCCATATCTTCTCTCCAAAAGAACTCTTCCCAGAAGAAGAAGTAGTTGCCTTGGCTGAAGGTTTTGCCAAAGAAAGTGGAGCACGTGTTCTCATTACTGACAATGCTGACGAAGCAGTCAAAGGCGCAGATGTTCTCTATACAGACGTTTGGGTATCAATGGGTGAAGAAGATAAATTCGCTGAACGTGTTGCCCTCTTGAAACCATACCAAGTGAATATGGAATTGGTGAAAAAAGCAGAAAATGAAAATCTCATCTTCTTGCACTGCTTGCCTGCCTTCCATGATACAAACACTGTTTATGGTAAAGATGTCGCTGAAAAATTTGGCGTAGAAGAAATGGAAGTAACAGACGAAGTATTCCGTAGCAAGTATGCTCGTCACTTCGACCAAGCTGAAAACCGTATGCACACAATTAAAGCGGTGATGGCGGCTACTTTGGGTGATCCATTTGTTCCACGTGTGTAATACTCTTCGAAAATCAAACTCATACGTTGTTGCCTCGATTTGATGACTGAAAAGCTCCAGTGGAGGTTTTCAGCCTGTTCCCTTGAAGTATAAAAGGAACGGAGTTCTATCTTCATATGTCGAAACGAACTTCGCTCGCTTTATTTCCAACCTCCAAAGGTTCCCCGAACCTTTGGAGCAAGTCTGATTTTGATTTTCATTGAGTATATTCTCTAGTCATCGCAACCTCCGGGGGCTGGCACCCAGCCCCTTATTTTGAGGATAGATGTGTAAGCGATTACTATTTCGCGAAAGTGAGGAAAAAGCAAGAGATATGGCAAATCGTAAAATTGTAGTAGCCTTGGGTGGCAATGCCATTTTATCGTCCGACCCATCGGCTAAAGCACAAAAAGAGGCCTTGGTACAAACAGCCAAGCACCTTGTAAAATTGATAAAAAATGGGGATGACCTTATTATCACGCATGGTAATGGTCCTCAGGTTGGAAACTTACTTCTTCAAAACCTTGCTGCTGATTCGGAAAAGAACCCAGCTTTTCCACTAGACAGTTTGGTAGCCATGACAGAAGGTTCGATTGGTTTCTGGTTGCAAAATGCCTTGGAAAATGAATTGATCAAGGAAGGCATTGAAAAAGATGTAGCATCTGTTGTGACCCAGGTTATCGTGGATAAGAATGATCCAGCCTTCGAAAATTTGACCAAGCCGATTGGGCCATTCTATACAGAAGAAGAAGCGAAAGCAGAAGCAGAAAAGACTGGTGCAACCTTCAAAGAAGATGCCGGTCGTGGTTGGCGCAAAGTCGTTGCTTCGCCAAAACCTGTAGGAATCAAAGAAATTGGTACCATTCGTACCCTTCTCAATGCAGGTGAAGTTGTCGTAGCTGCTGGTGGTGGAGGTATTCCAGTTGTCCAAGAAGCAGATGGTACTCTTACCGGTGTGGAGGCAGTTATTGATAAGGACTTTGCTTCTCAATGTTTGGCAGAATTGGTTGATGCAGACTTGTTTATCGTCTTGACAGGCGTAGACTATGTCTTTGTCAACTACAATAAACCAGACCAAGAAAAATTAGAAACTGTTACCGTAGCTGAATTGGAAGAATATATCAAACAAAATCAATTCGCACCAGGTTCCATGTTACCGAAAGTTGAAGCAGCTATTGCTTTTGTAAACAATAAGCCGCAATCAAAAGCAGTCATTACCTCATTAGAAAACTTAGGCGCTTTGATTGAATCCGATAGTGGCACTATCATTGTCAAAGGCTAAGTAGCTGTATGTATCGTTGAGGCTTCTATTTGTTGATGTACTCTGCATGAAAATATAGTTTTTAAACTAGACGGGTTATTTATTGATGGAGTTAGGGGAGTGGAAGTGTTGATAGTCCTACAAGGGTTCCCTTTAATCGAAACATGAAGGTCTGGGCTTCTAAGCTCCCTCCCCTCTCATCCATTTCCTATCAAGTATCTATCTATAAGCAATGATTTCAGATAATAGACTGAAGGAGATAGACATCTCTTGAAGATAGGTGGATATTTGATACGGTTATTACGGATACAATTTCCCTTAAATAGGGGATAAACTTTTAAAATATTATAGGAGGTTTTTGCGATGAGCGAAAAAGTGAAAAAAGGCTTTAAATTGCCTTCGTCTTATACAATATTGATGCTCATTATTGCCTTTATGGCAGTGATGACATGGATTATTCCAGCTGGTCAGTATCAGGTTGATGAAGCCGGACGTTTGGTGGCTGGTACCTATGAGAAGGTTGCTCAAAATCCACAAGGGATTTACGATGTTTTTATGGCTCCAGTTCGTGCCATGCTTGGTCACGGTGCAACTGAAGCAGCGATTAACGTAGCATTCTTCATCATCATGGTTGGTGCCTTTCTTGGTGTAGTTAACGAAACAGGTGCACTTGATGTAGGGATTGCTTCTATTGTAAAACGCTTCAAAGGTCGTGAAAAAATGTTGATTTACATTCTCATGCCTTTGTTTGCCTTGGGCGGCTCAACCTATGGTATGGGTGAAGAAACAATGGCTTTCTTCCCACTCCTTGTTCCTGTTATGATGGCGGTTGGTTTTGACAGTATTACTGGTGTAGCCATCATCTTGCTGGGTTCTCAAATCGGCTGTTTGGCTTCTACTGTAAACCCATTTGCAACGGTTGTAGCCTCTGATGCAGCAGGTGTAAGTGTTGCGGACGGTATGATTTGGCGCTTTGTCTTCTTCGTTGTTATTCTCTTGATGGGGGTTCTCTTTGTAGCTAACTATGCTGAGAAAGTGAAAAACGATCCGACTAAGTCCTTGGTATACAAACAGCGTGAAGCAGATATGCAATACTTTAATGTCGCAGCAACTCAAGAAGTGAATGCAGAATTATCACCAGCTCAAAAACGTGTTCTCTGGGTATTTGTACTGACATTTGTTCTCATGATTTGTAGCTTTATTCCATGGGAAGGTTTGGGTGTGACTATCTTTACACAATTTAAAGATTGGTTGATTGGTCTTCCATTCATCGGTCAAGTGATTGGTTCTTCAACAGCTGCTCTTGGTACTTGGTACTTCCCAGAAGGAGCAATGCTCTTTGGTATCGCAGGGATTGTAGTTGGTTTAGTTTATGGTATGAGTGAAGAACGTTTGGTAAAATCCTTCATGTTCGGTGCGGCTGATATTTTCAGTGTAGCCTTGATTTGTGCTATCGCGCGTGGTATTCAAGTCATCATGAACGATGGTATGATTACTGCTACTATTCTCCACATGGGCGAAGAAGGATTGCAAGGTTTGTCTTCACAAGTATTCATCATTTTGACCTATCTCTTCTACCTACCAATGTCCTTCTTGATTCCATCTTCATCAGGTCTTGCAGGAGCTTCTATGGGTATCATGGCACCTCTTGGTGAGTTTGTAAATGTACCAGCGAGCTTGGTTATCACAGCTTTCCAAGCTGCATCAGGTCTCTTGAACTTGGTAGCTCCAACATCAGGTATTGTAATGGGAGCCTTGGCACTTGGTCGTGTTGAAATTGGTACTTGGTATAAATTTGTAGGTAAGTTAATCGTAGGCATCATGATTGCCTCCATAGCTATTTTGGTCATTGCGACATTCTTCTAATCGAAATTCTGGGTCAGATTTTATCACGAATACAGATAAAATTTGGCTCAGTTTTTCCTTTTATGATAGAATAGTGCTATAAAATATATCATATCTTATTATGTTGAAAGGGGACACAATGAGAACAAGTTTTATTCAGTCATCGCATCAGGAGGCATGTATTCAAGCCATCCAAGAACTGGTTGCTTTTCCTTCTGTTTTGCAAGAACATCAGGCAGATACGCCATTTGGTCAAGCGATTCAGGATGTTCTGGAGCACACGTTGGCTTTGACGGAAAAGATGGGTTTTAAAACTTATTTAGACCCTGCTGGCTATTATGGCTATGCTGAAATTGGGCAAGGCGAAGAATTATTAGCAATCCTTTGCCACTTAGATGTGGTACCTGCTGGTGATCTTAGTCAATGGCAGACGCCGCCTTTTGAGGCTGTGGTAGAGGGAGACTATATTATTGGACGCGGGGTTCAGGATGATAAAGGTCCTTCGATGGCAGCCTTATTTGCAGTAAAAGCACTTCTTGATGCGGGAGTCCAATTTAACAAACGGATTCGTTTCATTTTTGGAACAGATGAAGAGACCTTATGGCGGTGTATGAACCGCTACAATCAGTTGGAAGAAGTGGCAACTATGGGCTTTGCACCAGATTCTTCCTTCCCTTTGACTTATGCTGAAAAAGGATTGCTACAGGCCAAATTGCATGGTCCAGGTCACCCTTGTCTGAGTATCGAAGCGGGAACTGCCTATAACGTAGTACCTGCTAAGGCAAGCTATTCTGGTCATTTATTAGCGGGAGTTATTGCGGAATTAGATCAATTAGGCTTTGATTATGAAACCAAAGATGATCAAGTAACGGTTCTTGGTATTTCTCGGCACGCCAAGGATGCTGCCGAGGGGGTCAATGCCATCGTTCGTTTGGCAAAGGCCTTGGAACATTTCGAAAGCCATCCAGCCTTGGACTTTATCGTCAATGCAGTTGGTGAAGATGCCACAGGATTTAAGCTTTTTGGTGATGTGACTGATGGACCATCAGGGACACTCAGTTTCAATATTGCAGGCCTAACCATTAGCGCAAAAAAATCAGAAATTCGCTTGGACATTCGTATTCCTGTCACTGCGGATAAGGAAGCGCTAGTTTCTACTTTACAAGCCAAAGCGCAATCATGTGGCTTGACCTACGAAGAGTACGACTACCTTGCTTCCTTGTATGTGCCATTAGACAGCCAGCTGGTATCTACGCTCATGTCTGTTTATCAAGATAAGACAGGAGATTTGACAAGCGAGCCAATCTCGTCAGGTGGGGCTACCTTTGCTCGTACTATGCCAAACTGTGTGGCCTTTGGTGCATGTTTCCCAGATACAGAACAAACAGAGCATCAGGAAAATGAACGGATGCCATTAGAAGACTTATATAAAACAATGGATATTTATGCTGAGGCAGTCTATCGCCTAGCTGCGGAATAGCCATTATCAGCATTGAATATTAAAATACAGTTTAAAAGCTCTTAGTGAAATATCTGAGGGCTTTTTATGAAGAATAACATTAAAAAGATGAGATAGAAATGTGTCACTGTTTACAAGAAGTGGACAAAAATATATGAAAGTGTGACTTATTATATGCTGTTTTAAAAATAGACCCCATCTGCATATAGAATAAGTCAAGTTAGACTATTCTACAATAAAACGCTTACATGTTATATTTGTGACAGAAATGCGATCGCACATCAACCAGTAAACTGAATTTTGAGTCTTATACGAGGCTAAAAAGGTTTACAAACTGCTTTATTTTGGCTATAGGTAGGAT
The DNA here is from genome assembly GCF_044427425.1 of Streptococcus sp. 2018WUSS126. Taxonomy (NCBI): domain Bacteria; kingdom Bacillati; phylum Bacillota; class Bacilli; order Lactobacillales; family Streptococcaceae; genus Streptococcus; species Streptococcus sp. 2018WUSS126. The sequence goes on from NZ_JAOTGB010000001.1 coordinate 77,801, forward strand.
AAACTTGCAGACTTTATAGGAGGAAATAATGAAAAAAGAAACAGGTAAGTTTACGAAAAAAGTCATCCTTGGTCAGCTTCTCATCTGTACCAGTTTTTTGGTATGGGCAGGACAGACCGTTGCAGCAGAGGAGGTATCTCAGGGAGAACCAGTAGCAATTAACAATGAGACTCCACCTGCTATTGAAGCAAAACCACTTGTGGAAGCTACTCCATCAACTGAAACAGAACCTTCAACTCCAGAAGAAAAACAGGAGGAACCAAAGGTAGTTGAGAAAAATGTGGTAGAAGGGAAAAAGCCCGTAACTAACAGCCAGCATCAGATGGTTTCTGAATTATCAACGGTCCCTTCTGTTTCTATAAAAAATCCAGATGCAGCTACAGATGGGAGTGCTTACGGTAGTAGCGATGATGCCAATAGCAATACCAAAATCATTGCTGGTAAAGAAACTGGCGAATCAGATAACGGTTACTCCAAGTGGGATCATGTTTACGTTCAGTATGATTTTGAAAAGGAAGTTCCCGTCTATACTGTAAAAATTCATCGTAATACTTATGATAATGCAGTGTCTACTTTTAAAGATGTTAAAGTGGAATTGTCTACAAGTGCAGATTTTTCTCCTGAAACCACAGAAGTCATTTTCAAACAGGCAGATGTAGAAGAAACAGTTGCGAATAAAGGACAGCCTCAAGTCATCCAATTGCCAACACCAATCAATGCTCGTTATATTCGTATTTGGGGACGGGGGCATTATATCCAAAATACAAACAGTTCCTGGAAGGGATATAGTAATGGCGTTCTCTTTAACGAGATAGAAGTCTTGGCGCAGGTTGAAGCAGATGCTGGTACGAATGAAGAACCACAAACCGAGCTAGTCAACCTCGCTAAATTAAAAAAACCATATTTCTATGGTAAGGCTCCAACCAATCCAGAAGCCATTAACGATGGAAAGTTCGACGAGAATTATACTACTCAAGAATCAATAGGGGATAAAGCTTATCTTCAATACGAATTTAGAAATGTCTATACTATTGAGGAAATCAAGGTTCAGTTAGCTCCTGGAGAGTATCGTAATTTCCGGATAGATTTGGATGATGATTATAATGATGGTAATAATTATAATACAATCTATAAGAATGAAAATTTCACCATTGACAAGGAACAGATTATAACGATTAAAACTCCGAAGAACTCTAAAGCGCGTTATGTTCGCTTTAGAGGTACTCGCGTAGATGATACTCCTCTTCGCTATTCAGAAATTCAGATTATGGGACGAGGAAAATCTTATGACGAATCTGCTCCAGAATACGTTCCACCAAAATCTGAATACGATACATTAGTCTGGTCTGATGAATTTAATGGCGATAAGATTGATGAAAGTAAATGGCAAATTATTGATGGCATGTGGAATCATGCGGCTATATACAATCGTAAAGCAGTTTCTATCAAAAAAGATGGCGACAAGAGCTATTTGTCTATCCGTAGCACGAACCATAAGGATAAAAAAGCTTTGGTTGAAGCAGTTGGGCACGATCGGTATGATGATAAAGAATTACCAGATAAAGTAACATGGTCTTCTGGTCGCCTAGAATCTAAAGATAAGTATTCTTTCCAATTTGGTCGAATGGCTGTTCGAGCTAAGGTAAATGACTCTAAGGGAATCTGGCCTGCTATTTGGATGTTGGCACAGGATGAGACCGGGCATGACGAAATTGACGTTTTGGAATACCTTGGTCAAAATCCATGGGATGCATGGACAACTAACCATTTTGGTATTTTGGCAAAAAATAAAAAATCTGATGGCTCAGCTTATAAGAATTACGAAGCTTGGAGTCAGGAATTCCATGTCTACGAAGTCGAATGGACCCCAGATGTCATCAAATGGTATATTGATGGAAAATTTGTTTTTCAAACAGACCGTGGTAAGGATCGGGATGGTATGCACACCCGCCCTATGTTCCCGATACTGGAAACCCAAGTTGGTGATGGCTGGGTTGGTGATGTTGATTACAAACGCAACATGACTAAACAGGATAGTGAGTACTTGGTTGATTGGGTTCGAATTTATCAAAAAGCAGATCAAAGTAAGGTACGTTTTGATAATCTAGATGATGCCAAGCCTAATGATTATGTCATTAAGCCACAGCAAAAACTTGGTCACCTTGTAACAGTCTCTAACGGGAAAGCAGCTCATGAAAACAAAAATAATTTCTACTATGGAGGTCAACCACGTTACGAAACAAGCAGGCTCTATGCTGATGGTGATGGCGAAAATGCACTAGTTTACAAGATTGCTAATCCAGAGGCTTTGCACTTAACGACTTATTACAAAACACTTGAAGACTATTCTGTCTATAATAAAGAAGCAGGGGCTAATGAAGGAAAATCTGTTCGCAAACATTTGATAAATGCAAAAGACGGTGAAATTGACTTCACTGTGTATTCATCTGTTGATGGCAAAAGCTGGAATAAAGAGAATGTTACTGTAGTGGATAATTTTGTAGAAGCAACCCCAGCTTATGCACGCACTACATTTGATATTCGCAACATTCGAAAAGGTACTAAATTTGTGAAGATCGTCTTTCCAACGGTCAAAGGTATTTCCTATAAGTTGGAAGATGGAACAGAGAAAGGCCTGCAAGCCAGTGATGTTCAGTTAGCAAAAGTAACTTTTGTAGCTACTCATCCTGAAGCAGAACCAGAAAAACCTATTGTTGATCAAGAAAAACTAGCTTTGTCTAAAGTCTTTTCACTCGATGCCGGTCGCAAGTATTTCTCTGTAAATCAGATAAAGGAGATTATTGATTTAATTTCTTCTTATGGTTACACGGATATGAACCTCTTATTGGGAAATGATGGTCTGAGATTTTTATTAGATGATATGAATTTGACCGTTGGAGATAAGGTGTATGACAGTGAAGCAGTTAGAAAAGCAATAATAAATGGTAATAAGCATTATTATGACGATCCAAACGGTACAACCTTAAGCCAGAGTGAGATGGATGATATCCTTGCTTATGCTAAGGAAAAAAATATTTCCATTATTCCAACTATCAATAGTCCAGGGCATATGGATGCGATTGTAGAAGCAATGGAAGAATTGGGGATAAAATCGCCAAAATTTAGTTATAATGGCAAAACATCTGCACGTACAGTTGATTTAAAAAATGACCAAGCAGTTGCTTTTACTAAAGCCTTAATTGATAAATATGCTAGTTACTTTGCAGGCAAATCTAAAATTTTTAATATTGGCTTAGATGAGTATGCTAACGATGCTACAAATGCTTCTGGATGGCACATTCTTCAGACACAAGGTGATTATGGTAAGTTTATTCAATATGCCAATGATTTAGCAGCTATCGTCAAGAAGCATGGTTTAGAGCCAATGGCTTTCAATGATGGTATCTATTATAACCACGATACTAGTTCAGGTACTTTTGATAAAGACATTATTGCTTCTTTCTGGACAGGAGGTTGGGGAGGATATGATGTTGCTTCCTCAAAATTCCTTCATGAAAAAGGGCATAAAATTCTTAATACAAATGATGCTTGGTACTATGTTATTGGACGTGAAGCAGAAGGTTTGGGATGGTATAACCTTGATCAAGGCCTTCGAGGAACTAAATCTACAAGGTTTGATCAAGTACCGAAATCTGAGAATACTAAGGTACCTATTATCGGTAGTATGGTTGCGGTATGGGCAGATGACCCAAGCAAGCCTTACAGCTATGACTCAATTAAAAAACTTTTGCACAGTTTTACGGAAAACAATTCTGATTATTTTTTGGCAGAGTACCGAGATTTGCGAGAAGAAGTTGGGATGATTCCTACTGATTTAGATTCCTATACACCAGAGAGCGTGGCGACTTTAAAAGAGGTCTTGAACAAGATTGATTGGAAACTAAGTAGAAATAACCAAGCGTTTGTTGATGGTTACTTGGCAGAAGTAAAAGCAGCGCGTGAAGCGTTAGTTCCTGTGACAGCAAAAGGAGACAGCGTCAAAGCGGAGCCCTTACCAGAAGGCAAGCTACCTCTGATTACTGCTAAAGGAAAAAGTGTCCAAGCAGAACCACGCCCTGCCTTTAAGGGATACCTGACATCAAACTATGGACCATCTGTCACACCTTTATCACTTGCTTCAAAAACTAGCGGAGAGCAGTCAAGTTCCAATCAAGTAGCTTCTCAGAAGAAAGAATTGCCAAATACAGGCGCAGTAGATGGTCTTGGATTCTCTCTCCTTGGGATGCTTGGTCTGGCATTTGCTAGTCGCCGGCGGAAGGAGGAGTAATATAGCCATTTGAGTGAATGTTCAGGGCTTTCTAATTGTAATGATATAGTCATCTAGTTTTTCTTTCACTTGCTTTGCCGTACTTCAGTACAGCCTGCAGCTCATTGCCTTGTACAAAAAGTAAACTAGAAGGCTATTGAATAACAGTATAATTTTTTGGCAACTACTAAAAATCCCCCGTAATAAATCTTATTACGGGAGATTTTCGTTTATGAGCATAAAGGGAAGTTATTGATATTTATTTGAAAAATTATCTTTAAAATTAAATATGTTGTTTGTGAACATAAATTTTTATAATTTACTAAAGAAAAATGGTGGAGTAAACTGTTTCAAGTGCTCGAAGCAAGCTTGTGCCCCCTCGACATCTTCACAAATGATGAGACAGACATCGTCACCGCAGACGGTTGCTACAATTTGAGGAATCTCCATGGCATCCAAAATAGAACCGAATGAGTTAGCCAATCCAGGTAGTGTCTTGAGAACCACTTGATGTTGGATAGGTTTTAGCATGACCAAAGCATCTTCCATATAGAGTCGCAGTCGTTTTTCCCAGCGAGTAGGAGCAATGGGGTTGATGACATAGTGAGAAGAATCATCTTCGTTGACTTTGACAAGATTGAGCATCTTGATGTCACGAGAGAGGGTAGATTGGGTGACGGAGACTCCGTTGACCTCTAGTAATTCTTGCAATTCCTGCTGGGTATGTATTTTCTTCTCCATGATTAGAGACAGGATCAGCTGATGGCGGCTTTCAATCTTGTTCATAGGGCCCTCCAATAAAATCAGAATTCAGAATAATTTGGTGATAACAGCCTATTGAATGAACATTGCATCCCCAAAACTAAAGAAGCGGTAGCGTTCTTCAACAGCATGTTTATAAGCATCTAACGTAAATTCTCTACCTGCAAAGGCAGAAACTAGCATAACCAAAGTAGATTTTGGCAGGTGGAAATTGGTTGAGAAGGCATCAACGATTCGGAAGGTGTAGCCAGGTTTGATGAAGATATTTGTCCAACCAGAATCAGCTTCCAAACGGCCATCAAATTTATTACCGATGGTTTCGAGGGTGCGGATGGATGTCGTGCCGACTGCGACGATACGACCACCGCTATCTTTGACCTGATTGAGGGTTTGAGCAGCTTCAGCTGATAGGTTATAGAATTCCGAGTGCATTTCATGCTCATCAACGTTATCAACAGAGACTGGTCGGAAGGTCCCAAGCCCAACGTGAAGAGTCAAATAGACTAGTTTCACTCCTTTAGCTTCGATTTTTTCAAGTAACTCTTGGGTGAAATGTAGTCCAGCAGTTGGGGCTGCGGCAGAACCGTTTTCCTTGGCATAAACTGTTTGATAGCGTTCACGGTCTTCTAATTTTTCATGAATGTAAGGTGGAAGTGGCATTTCGCCTAGGCTTTCCAAGACTTCAAGGAAGATACCTTCATAGGAGAATTCAACAATTCTTCCACCGTGTTCTAATTCTTCTACGATAGTAGCAGTTAATCGTCCGTCACCAAAAGCGACTGTGGTACCGACTTTCAGACGTTTTGCTGGTTTGGCAAGAACTTCCCATTGATCACCTTGGGTATTTTTCAAAAGTAAAAGCTCAACATGTCCCATAGTTTCAGGCTTGTAGCCATAGAGACGGGCAGGTAGAACACGCGTATTGTTCATGACCAGAGCATCACCGGGATTCAGCTGGTCGATGATATGGTCAAAGTGACTGTCAACCATGCTCCGTTTTTCGCGGTCGAGGATCAATAGTTTAGAGCTGTCGCGCTTTTCAAGGGGAACTTGAGCGATAAGCTCTTCGGGTAAATCAAAATCAAAATCTGCAGTATTCATATTCACTCCTTAGACTAAAATAAAATATAGGTAAAATAAATCAATAGGGCAAATGGCAAAGCCACCAATAGACTACCGATCAGGTAGAAAATAAACTTTAGGACCTTTGATTTAGAAATAAAATAGCCAGTAAGGCAGAACAGAACACCAATAAAAAATAAGTAAAAAAGCACATCTGTCATAAATGTATTATATCATAGTTAGACACTTAAGTCTTGATGGATGAGAAGAGATTTAAAATTATTTGTGTTGATTTAATACTCTATAGGAATAAATTCTTGACAAAAATTGGTCTATACCATATAATAAAGAAAAAAACTAGAAATGGTATAGACCAAAGAGGTGTGTTATGAAAATTCATGTAGTAAACAATCAAGTTGAAGGAGCAACTGTAGCATTGGACATTTTGAGAGAAAAGTTGAACGGAGGTGCCAAGGTATTAGGTTTGGCAACAGGCTCCAGTCCGTTAGAATTTTACAGATTGATTCGTGAGTCGGATTTAGACTTTTCGGATGTGACATCTGTAAACTTGGATGAGTATGTCGGTTTAGGTGAGGAGAGTGACCAATCCTATATTCATTTTATGAAGGAAAATCTTTTCAATGCCAAACCGTTTAAACAATCTTTTTTACCGAATGGTTTGGCGACAGATGTAGTTGCTGAAACAGAACGTTACAATAAAATTTTAGCTGAACATCCAGTTGATTTCCAAATTTTGGGTATCGGTCGCAACGGCCATATCGGTTTCAACGAACCAGGTGCTCCATTTGATGGTCAGACCCATCTGGTTGAATTGGCGCCATCAACCATCGAAGCCAATGCACGCTTCTTTGCTGATCCAGAGGAAGTGCCCAAGCAGGCTATTTCCATGGGCATCGCCAACATTATGGCAGCCAAGACCATTGTCCTCATGGCTTATGGTCAGGAAAAAGCTGACGCCATTAAGGCGACTGTGGAAGGGGCAGTGACAGAGGAAGTTCCAGCAAGTGTCCTCCAAAACCATGACGATGTCGTTCTTATCCTCGACCAAGCAGCAGCGAGTAAATTAGTGTAGTATGTTGTAAACGATTATTCTTAGACATAAAGTTGGTTGCAACAGTACAATAAGTATAATTTCTGAATGAATCTAGGTTCTTTTTCCATTATGAATTTGACAAAAATTGTGAAAAGGCATGTAACTTATATTTTTAAGGGCATGCCTTTTGCTATTCTGATAATCCATATCAGTTGTTATATATTGAATGGATTATAACATAAAGTTGGATGTGAGAGAAACTTTCAACAAGAGGTATTGCTATCCTTTATCATGTTGAAAATTGATAAGGACAAGTGAAATGAGCGAAACAGTATCATTTTCTCTACGTTTTGTATAACGTTTTCATTTTTTTCAGGTAGTTTTCTGGTTTTTATATAATCTTTTTCTAAAGTTGGTTTTTGAGTTATTTTTTTGTGCTATACTGTTACTACGTTTCCGATAGGAGGAAGCAAATATCTATACAAAGGAGATGTTTCATCATGAAACATATTGTAACAAAACGTAATTATAAAGTTGGTGCATGCGCTATGGCACTTGCATTGCTGATGACTACTGCAGGTGGTGCAGTTGTAAATGCAGATCAGCGCCTTGAGTCATCAGCTGGCTTCGAACAGCGTGGTGATGTACTTCTAAAATTGAAAGAATCAAATCAGACTTTCAATGAAGGAGGGGTTGGAAATTTAGAGTCTATCAACTCACCTATGCCTCAAGTAGCCCCTTCTGTACAAAAATCATCATGGTTTGGTTCATTTTGGGGTGGTGTAAAAACATTCTGGAATGCATTATGTTGTTCTGTGGGACTAACTGGGCTCAAAGTTAGTAAGTAACATAGAGTTATAATCTTGTAATATTTAGTCAATTAATTTGCAAATCCTTCATACTTCACTAACTTTCTTAAATTATTTAATTTTCTATATATTACCCTCTTAGAAATCTTTTTCATCTATACATTCATAACTTTAATAATATAACTCGAATTAGTATGCCCTCTATGAAAATAGAGGGTTTTAAACATTTTAGAGATATTTTTTCTTTATTATCACAATTATTCGAGACAAGTTTTTTGAACCACAAACATTGCATGTATATTTTTTATCTTTATATTAATATTTCCATATCTTGGAGTTTTATAGTTTTTTATCTAACCTTTTTCTAAAGTTGGAATTTGAGTTGTCTGTTTGTGCTATACTATCATTTGTAGAGACGAATATCGTATAAAGGAGATATTTCAACAATGAAGCAACTTGTAACAAAACGTAGTTATAAAATTGGTTTGAGTGCCATGGCTTTGGTCTTGCTAATGACCACTGCAGGTGGTGCCACTGCACATGCAAGTAAGGGTACCTATAGTGTTGAAACTCGAGGTGATGCTAAAGTATACAGGTTGTTGGAAGCTCCAACGGAGTCTTTTGCACAGGGGGTCGTATTTTTGAAACCTGTGAATAATTCTACAACTAAACCATCTGAAACCAAATCATGGTTTGATTCTTTTTGGAGTAGTGTAAAAACATTCTGGGAAGCATTCTGTCGTGGAGTTGGATGGTGTTAAGTAGAATGTTTACTATTTAGAGTTATATTCTTGTAATATTTAGTCAATTAAATTTGCAAATCCTTCATACCTTCATTAATCTTTCTTAAATTTTTAATTTTCTATATATTACCCTCTTAAAAATCTTTTTCATCTATACATTCATAACTTTAATAATATAACTCAAAATAGTATGCCCTCTGTGAAAATAGAGGGTTTTAAATTTTTTAGAGATATTCTTTTTTTATTGCTTCGCTTATTCGAGACAAGCTTCTCTTGAACGGATCGTATCCTATTTCGGATTTTTATATTAATATTTTTATTTTTTGGAATTTAATGGTTTTTTATCTAATCTTTCTCTAAAGTTGGGATTTACGTTATTTTTTTGTGCTATACTGGCACTACATTGTCTAAAAAAGGGCGAATATTGTATAAAGGAGACATTTCAAAAATGAAACGTATTGTAACAAAACGTAGTTATAAAGTTGGTCTATGTGCTATGGCTCTTGCTCTTCTGATGAGCACTGCAGGTGGCGTAACTGCTGGTGCACAAGACTATCATGTCGAATCATCAGGTGCTCTTAAGCCAATTGGAAATGGAACGTTTATGAAAATGGAATACTCAGCTTTTCCTAAGGATACTCCTATTGAGAATAATGGGGTCAGTGGGTTGAGACCTATTCATAGTCAGAATGCTGATTCAGCTAATTCATCTGATTCTTGGTTTTGGAACTTATGGAAGAAATTCAAAACAGTTTTCCAATCATTTATTGAAAATGGGGTACGTCGTGGTTTCGGTATACAAAGATTATTTGGATTTAAATAGTCAATAATTAAAGTGTTATTCAAATGTTCATAATCTTGTAATATTTAGCGCAATTAATTTATAAACCTTCATATTAAAAAAACTAATACTTTGTAAAAGGAGACATTTCATGAAACGAGCTAATTCAAAACTAGCAGCTTTAACACTCATTACAACTCTTGCGGTTACCTCTGTGATTGGGACAACGGTGCATGCTGATGTTCAAGAAAAAGCTGACCAAGCAGTGTCACGCGGTTTTAAACCAATAGATGACGAGTCACTGAGAAAAGCACTTGGAAATAGTAACCCACAGAACTATACAATACGTGCTAAGCTACCAGAAAATACCAATCTCAAAAGTCAAGGAATAAGTATTACCGGAAAAGTTGAAATTCCATCTAAATCTTCTGAAAACTCTTCATGGTTTTGGAACCTTTGGACTCGTTTTACAACTTTTGTCAAAGGTATTTTTAGCTAAGATTTCTATTTTTCGTTGACTTCATATGGATAGAGAAGAGTGGTTCATGTGAGCTTTTATTCAAATGAAAAGCGTATGAAATATTGGAGAGATCTAGGTATCTAAACTAGAGATTGTGCAAGAAATTATGTAATAGCCTCACATTTTTTGCGAATGAGATGTTGACACGAATTCCATATTTCTTGAGTCTCGGTTGTAATTTTTCTTAGATAAATTAAAGAGTGAAAAGTTTAGGATGTAATTGTTCTAAACTTTTTATATTGCATCGATAAAAAACACAGTCTTTGTGTAACAGGTATATTCTTGTATTTTTTAGTGAAAAAAGAAATAAATTGACAAAATTATGGTAAAATATAGGTTGATTTAAAATTAATCATCTAATGAATGGAATGAGTTCGAAGTAAGTCAAGATTGACTAGACATTGTATTTAAAGCAATTCGCAGGAATAAGAGATGGAAGGAGATAGAACATGCAACATCCAGTTGTACGATTTATCTGTAGAACCCTGTTCTATTTTTTTATATTGTTACTACTTTTGTATCTGTATAGTTATTTAGACATTGGACAGGGAGGATTTATCTATAATGAGTTTTAAAGAGGAGAGTATAAAAATGATTAGCAGTATGTTAGAGCGGGTAGAGCATTTTGCGACAGAAAATCCTGACTACCCTGTTTACCATTATCTAGAACAGTTGTATAGTTATGGGGATTTAAAGGCAGATTCAGATTCTTTAGCAGCCCATATTGATAGTTTGGATTTACCAGCAAACTCTCCTGTTCTTGTTTTTGGCGGACAGGAGTACCAGATGTTGGCAATCTTTGTTGCCTTAACCAAGGCTGGCCATCCGTATATCCCTGTAGATAGTCATTCTGCTTTGGATAGGATTGAAGCTATTCTGGAAATAGCAGAGCCGAGTTTGGTGTTTGCGGTAGCAGACTTTCCGCTAGAGACAAGTTTGCCAGTGCTTGGTTTGTCTGAAGTTGAAGCCATTTTTGAGAAGAAGTCGACTTATCAGTTGATGCATCCTGTAAGTGGAGATGATACCTACTATATTATCTTCACTTCTGGGACAACGGGTAAACCAAAAGGAGTGCAAATTTCGCATGACAATTTGCTCAGCTTCACTAACTGGATGATAAGGGATAAGGAGTTTGCGCTACCAGAGCGACCGCAAATGTTGGCTCAACCTTCCTATTCGTTTGACTTGTCGGTTATGTATTGGGCTCCGACGCTTGCCCTTGGTGGGACCTTATTTGCCCTACCGAAAGAGTTGACTTTGGATTTTAAGACCTTATTTGCAGCTATTCAAACTTTGCCATTTAAGATTTGGACTTCGACACCATCATTTGTAGATATGGCTTTGCTATCTCGTGAGTTCGATGGGGAACATTTACCAGATTTGACGCATTTCTATTTTGACGGAGAGGAGTTAACTGTAAAAACAGCTCAGAAGCTCCGCGAACGTTTTCCAAAAGCTGTGATTGTTAACGCTTATGGACCGACCGAAGCTACAGTCGCCTTATCAGCAGTTGCCATCACTGATGAGATGCTGGTGAATTATAAACGTTTGCCGATTGGTTATACCAAACCAGACTCGCCAACTTTTATTTTGGATGAGGATGGTCAAGTAGTACCGAATGGTCAACAGGGAGAAATTGTTGTATCAGGTCCTGCTGTCTCTAAAGGCTATTTGAATAATCCTGAGAGAACCGAGGCGGCATTTTTCCAGTTTGACGGCTTACAGGCCTATCATACTGGGGATTTGGGTGTAATGACAGATGAAGGTCTGTTACTCTATGGCGGACGTATGGATTTCCAAATTAAATATAATGGTTATCGTATCGAGTTGGAAGAAGTTGCCCAACACTTAAATAAATCAACCTACATTGAGGCTGCGGTGGCTGTTCCACGTTATAATGCTGACCATAAAGTGCAAAATCTGTTAGCTTATGTTGTTCCTAAAGCAGGGATTATGGAGCAGTTCGATCGAGAGTTGGAGTTAACCAAGGTTATCAAGCAGGAGTTAAAAGAACGGATGATGGATTATATGATGCCTTCGAAGTTTATTTATCGAGACAGTCTTCCTTTGACTGCAAATGGGAAGATTGATATTAAGGGGTTGATCGCTGAGGTGAATGCTCAATGATGGAGTTTTTCAAACAGCTACCTCAGTTAGAGCCTTATGGAAATCCATTGTACTTTTTCTATCTAGTCTTGGCGCTAGTACCAATTTTTATAGGACTCTTTTTTAAAAAACGTTTCCCCTTGTATGAAACAGGTGTTAGTTTAGCCTTCATTGTCTTGATGTTTACAGGTACAAAGACAATGCAGTTGCTGTCTTTATTGGCCTATATTATTTGGCAGACAATATTGATTTTTTTCTACAAGCATTATCGTCAACGGGCAAATCAAAGCTGGGTCTTCTATCTAATCGTGTGTTTAGCTGTTTTTCCGTTGACTTGGGTAAAGTTGGCACCGACTTTTAGTCAGCATGGGGCAATTTTCGGTTTTTTAGGTATTTCTTATTTAACGTTTCGGTCGGTCGGAATGGTGATTGAAATGCGGGACGGTTTACTAACGGAATTTAGTTTGGGAAGTTTTTTGCGATTTTTGCTATTTATGCCAACTATTTCGAGTGGTCCTATTGATCGTTATAGACGGTTTACGGAAGATTACAAACAAATTCCAGAGCGAACTGAGTTATTAAATATGCTCGATCAGTCTGTGCATTATATTATGATGGGCTTCTTATATAAGTTTATTCTAGCCTATTTTGTCGGGCATACTTTACTGGAGCCTTTAAAGGCAGTAGCCTTGGATCAAGGTGGATGGTTTAACTTACCTACTATTGGAGTTATGTATCTTTATGGTTTTGAATTATTCTTTGACTTTGCAGGCTATTCCATGTTTGCCATAGGTATTTCCAATCTTATGGGTATTCGCTGCCCAATTAACTTTGATCAACCGTTTAAATCGCGTGATCTTAAGGAATTTTGGAATCGATGGCATATCAGCTTATCTTTTTGGTTCCGTGATTTCGTCTTCATGCGTCTGGTTAAGACTTTGTTGAAACATAAGGTTTTCAAAAATCGAAATACGGTATCTAATGTTGCCTATCTGCTAAATATGCTCTTGATGGGCTTGTGGCATGGTGCAACATGGTATTATATTGCATATGGTCTCTTTCATGCTTTGGGGTTGATCATCAATGATGCTTGGATTCGTAAGAAGAAATCAATTAATTTAGCTCGAAAAAAAGCTGGGAAAGAACCACTGCCGGATAATCGTTGGACGAGTTTCGCTGGTATGTTTGTGACCTTCCATACGGTCATGTTCTCTTTCTTGATATTTTCAGGATTTTTAGATAAATTGTGGTTCAAGTAGACAATAGGTAACGATTGTATGAATCGTAGAAAGGAATATAAAATGAATGTAAAAGAAACAATATTGAATATTATCGAAGAATTATTTATGGAAGATGTATCTGAAATGATGGATGAAGACCTATTTGATGCGGGTGTTTTAGATAGTATGGGGACTGTAGAACTTATTGTGGAGTTAGAAAGTCGTTTTAATATTACAGTTCCAGTTTCAGAGTTTGGTCGTGAAGATTGGAATACAGCTAACAAAATCATTTCTGGTGTTGTGGAGTTGATGCATGCGTAAGCAATTGTGGCAGATTTTTGGACCTGTGATTTGTGCAACGTTTTTAGTTATTCTCACGTTGTTGTTTTTCCCGAGTTCTTCTCGGTCAAATTTCAAAGAAGAAAAACAAGATGCAGTAGCATTGTCTTATATTAGTTTTAAGAGCAAATATAAGAAAAATAGGGCTCTGGGAGACAAAAATCATCGTTTTGTTCCTTTCTTTGGGTCAAGTGAGTGGTCACGTTTTGATAGTATGCATCCATCAGTGTTGGCAGATGCCTATCAGAGAGAGTATACTCCCTATTTGTTAGGACAACGTGGTGCAGCTTCGCTGACACAATATTTTGGCATGCAACAGATTGGGGAACATTTAAAAAATAGTCAGGCTATCTATGTTGTTTCTCCTCAATGGTTTTCACCAAAAGGGGCATCATCTAAGGCATTTGAACAATATTTTAGTAGTGATCAAGCCACTCATTTTCTGCAAACAAGTGCTGGGGATGACTATGATAGATATGCAGCAAAGCGTTTCTTAGAGCTTAAATCAGACTATAGTTTGACAGGAATGTTTCAAAAAGTAGCTAGTGGTAAGGAATTGTCGAAATGGGATAGAGAACAGTTGATCTGGCAAGCCTATTTATTAGAAAAGCAAGATGCCTTATTTAGTCGCTTTGCTGATTCTGGTAGTAATTTAGGATTGGTAGAAACGGAAGCGATGAAACTTCCAGAGACTTTTTCCTATGACCGCTTGAGTAAAGTGGCTAATGAGGACGGGAGTCGTTCTACTCAATCAAATGATTTCCAAATTGATGATAGGTTTTATAGAAATCGCCTTCAGTCAAAAATCAAAAAACTCAAACAATCCCAGACAAAAATATCTTATCTGCAATCACCGGAGTACAATGATTTTCAGCTGGTTTTGAATGAATTTGCTAAACATCAGACCGATGTGCTATTTGTAATTCCCCCGGTTAATGAACGCTGGATGAACTACACTGGTCTCAATAAAGATATGTATCGGGCAACAGTAGCAAAGATTAAGTACCAGTTGACCAGCCAAGGTTTCAATCATATTGCTGATTTGTCGGAGCAGGGGGGGATAGATTATTTTATGCAAGATACGATCCACATCGGTTGGCAAGGCTGGCTGGAGCTTGATAAGTATATCCGCCCATTCTTGACAGAACAACAAGCACCTGTTCATTATCAGTTAAAAAAAGAATTTCTAACTTCCGAATGGGCTACATATAAGGGAGATTTTAACCTATTTTTGAAATAGTTAGATACAGTTATAATAAAAAGCAAGAAGGCTTTGAATTAGGAAGTCTCCTTGCTTTTTTTGTACGAATCCCGAGAAAAACTTGTTTTTAGTCCAGAGAGAAGTGAAAGAGGCTTATACTCATTTAAAATCAAAAATAGCCACCTACCACTCCAAGTGGATATGGAGCGTTTCGATTTTGTTATTTTTTTAGAAGAAAACAGCTACTTGAAATCCACAATCCTCAACTTAAACTTATAAATTAAAGTTTCACATGTTATAAGTAGCTTAGACTTGCTATTTTTGATTTTTATTGAGTATTAAAACGTACGAAGGCGACACGTCTACAAGATAATTACTATAGGTTACAAGAGAGTCCAGATTTGCAGGAGTTAAATAGACTTCTAGGAATTAAGTGGAATCGGAGGCTAAAGTTTGAGGAATTTAGTAAAACCTACTTGCCTTTAGTTTTCAAGTGTCCAGTCCAAGTCAGGGCCGACTGGAACAATGCCCGTTGGGTTGATGGTCTTATGGCTACCGTAGTAGTGCTGCTTGATATGGTCGAAGTCCACCGTTTCTGCAATACCGGCATGATTGTAGAGTCGCTTAGTGTAATTCCACAGATTTGGATAGTCAACCAAGGCCTTTATATTACATTTAAAATGCCCAAAGTAAACAGGATCGAATCGTACCAAAGTGGTAAAGAGTCGAATATCAGCCTCTGTCAGCTGATTGCCCACCAGATAGTCCTTGTCTGCCAAATGCTTTTCCAATTTATCCAAGGCGGAAAAAAGGTTCTTGACCTCTTTTTCATAGACTGCCTGACTGGTTGAAAAAACTGCCTTGTAGACGCCATTGTTGATGTTTGGATAGACAAAGTCATTCATGGCATCAATCTCGGCTTGCAGGTTTGCTGGATAGTAGTCATCGTAATTTCCAGTAATATCATTAAAAGCAGAGTTAAACATGCGCATGATTTCAGCAGATTCATTGCTGACGATGGTATTTGTTTCCTTATCCCAAAGGACAGGAACGGTTACACGGCCAGTGTAATTTGGGTCTGCTTTCAAGTAAACTTGATAAAGATAGTCGCTGTTAAAGAGGGAATCCTTGATAACACCAGGTCCGTCCGCAAAAGTCCAACCATTTTCCAACATGAGCGGATGTACGATTGACAGAGAAATATGGTCTTCCAGACCCTTCAATTTTCGCATGATTAAGGTCCGACTGGCCCAAGGACAGGCCAAAGAAATGTAGAGATGGTAACGTCCTGATTCAGCCTTAAAACCACCCTCACCTGTCGGTCCTGCTTGTCCATCGGGTGTAATCCAGTTGCGAAATTGTGTTACGGTACGGACAAATTTACCGCCTGTTGACTTGGTGTCATACCATTGATCCACCCATTTGCCATCTTGTAAAAGTCCCATAAAGTTCTCCTTTATTATAAAAAGTAGGAAATCCAAGCAAACTGGATTTCATCTGCATATATATATCACTAATTAGTATTATAGTCTTTTTTCAATCAAAGTCAAGACCTCGGTTTTATGCTAGAATAGAGATATGAGATTGGACAAATGTTTAGAGAAAGCCAAGGTTGGCTCGCGTAAGCAAGTTAAAAAACTTTTCAAAGCCCAGCAAATCAAGATTAACGGACAAGCAGCTCAAAGTCTCAGTCAAATCGTCGATCCTGAACTCCAAGAGATTCAGGTGGCAGGGCGAAAAATCGAGCTAAAAGGCTCGGTCTACTATTTACTCAACAAACCTGCAGGGGTTGTTTCTGCTGTGACAGACCAAGAGCATCAGACAGTCATTGACTTGATTTCTTCGCAAGACAGTAGGGAAGGTCTCTACCCCGTCGGTCGCCTGGACAGGGATACCGAAGGCCTAGTCCTCATTACCAACAATGGTCCGCTCGGTTATCGTATGCTCTATCCCAGCCACCATGTGGACAAGGTCTACTATGTGGAGGTCAACGGCCCCTTGGGTCTGGATGCCCCGACATTTTTTGCTTCAGGTGTTACCTTTTTGGGCGGCACTCGTTGCCAACCCGCAGATTTGACTGTCTTGGAGGCTTCTTTGGACCATAGCAGAGCGACCATCAAGCTAGCAGAAGGTAAGTTTCATCAGGTCAAAAAGATGTTTTTAGCCTATGGTGTCAAGGTCACTTATCTCAAGCGAATCTCCTTTGGTGGTTTTGAGCTGGGGGATTTGGAACGAGGTGCATACAGACAACTCACTCCAAATGAAATGGAACATTTATTCACTTATTTTGACTAGAGGAGGATATATAATGAGCATTTATAATTTTACAGTACAAAAACAAGATGGCACAGACCAGGCCATGGCTGATTATCAAGGACAGGTGCTTTTGATTGTCAATACGGCGCCAGGTTGTGGGTTGGCACCTCAATACAAGGAATTGCAAGAACTTTATGATACTTATAAAGACAAAGGTTTTGTCGTACTAGATTTTCCTTGCAATCAATTTTTAAATCAGGCTCCCGGTTCTGCTGAAGAAATCAATCAGACCTGTAGTTTGACTTATGGAACAACCTTTCCTCGCTTTGCAAAAATTGAAGTGAACGGTGCAGGAGCTAGTCCGCTATATCGCTATCTCAAAAAAGAAAAATCGACCTTATTAGGAGGTCGAATCGAGTGGAATTTTACCAAGTTTTTGGTGGATAGACAAGGGCGTGTGGTCAAACGATATTTACCAACAACTAGTCCATTAAAACTTAAAGAGGATATTGAACTTTACCTAGAAAAATAATAAGAAGGCTGGAGTCATCTAGCCTTCTTGTTTTAGTAACCACAGAAAATAGGGAGCGCCGATAAGGGAGACGATGATGCCGGTTGGGATGCCTGTTCCGACAAGTAGTACTCGTCCTATGGTATCCGCTAGAAGTAGAATGAAGCTTCCTATTATCATAGTAGCTGGAATGATGACACGATGGTCATTTCCTAACCATTTGCGCACAATGTGACCAGCAATGAGACCAACGAAGGTGATATTACCAACTAAAATGACACTAAGAGAGGCTAGGGCGGTAGCCAATACCAAGGTAATCCGCCTTTCACGCTGTAAGTGGAGTCCCAAAGCCATGGCTGTCTGGTCGTTTAGATTCATAATATTGAGTGAGCGACTTCGACTAAACGTTGCCATCCATACCAAGAGAAGAAGAGGAGTATAGATTGCGATAGTTTTCCAATCTCCACCATTTACTCGACCACTGAGCCACTGGACAATGTATTCCATCTTAAAGTCATCTAATTGGCTGATGATGCTGACCATGATACCAGACAGCATGCTCGAAATTCCAACTCCCGTGATAATTAAGCGTGCCGGCTGGATGCCGTACAGCTTCTTACGTGCAATCCAGTAAACTAGAAAAATGGTTAATCCACCGCCCATCATAGCAAATAGAGGCATGAGACTCAATAAGACAGGGCTGATTTTTGAAGAGAGACCGACAAATAGTGCCACAACAAGACCAGCTCCTGCGTTGATTCCTAATATTCCAGAATCTGCCAGAGGATTGCGGGTCAAAGTTTGTAGCAACAAACCCGCCAAAGCCAGAGAAGCCCCTCCGATAATGGAGGCGATTATTCTAGGTAAGCGAATTCGCCCAATGATAAGTAGAGTCGATGAACTGGCACGCCCACTCATGATGTCAATGAGATCCGAAAAGGATGAATTGCTATAGCCGATAGATAAGGAAAGTAGGAAAATGACAAATAAAAGGATTAGCAGGAATGTGAATATTTTTAGAGAGTTGTGATGTCTTATCAAAAGTGTTTCTCCTTTCTAATCAACCATAGGAAGCAAGGGAGACCAATGATACTGATGACTGCGCTAATGGGAGTTTCAACAGGTGGATTGATAGAACGGCAAACCAAATCTACCCAGATGAGGAAACTAGCCCCTGCAAAGGCAGTTAATGGCAAGAGTAGCTTGTAATTTTTCCCTGTAAACATGCGGATAAAGTGAGGAATAATGAGCCCGACAAAAGAAAGTGAGCCCACAAGAGCTACCGCAGAAGCTGAGAGTAGAAGGACAATTCCCAACAAAATCAAGGTCATCAGTAAGGTTCGTTGCCCTAGATTTTTAGCAACGGTTTCGTTGAGACTCAGGATGGTCAGCTGATGTGAAAAGAGTTGAGCAAGGATGAGGCCAATGATGATAAGAGGAGCGATGATGGCCAGCATCTTCCAGTTTACCTGTACCAATCCCCCTGCTTGCCAGCCAATCACTGCAGTTGATAAATCAAAGTAGATAGTAATAGCCTGACCAATAGCAGAAAATAGACTTGCTACCATGGCACCAGATAAAATTAACCGTAGTTGATTGTAGCCTTTTTGTACCTGATAAGCTAGACCAAAGACTAGACCGGCTGCCAGACAGGAGCCCAGTAAACATATTAATAAAATTTGACTGTAGTGCAAACCACCGAATAGAGCATAGGCAACAATGAGAGCAAGTCCTGCGCCAGCATTGATTCCTAATAAGCCAGGATCGGCAATCGGATTGCGTGTAATTCCTTGCATCATTGCCCCAGCTTGAGCCATAGCAGCTCCCACCAAGATGGCGGCTACCATTCTAGGCAAACGCAAATCGATGATAACATCCTGAGCGGAAGAATCTGTCAGTGGATGCCTTAGGGTTTCTATCAGTTGTTGGTGGCTATAAGAAATAGCTCCAAAGCGTAAACTAAGATAGCCTCCAGCTATGAAAGAAAGACAGATGATGAAAAAAACAAGCCAAATATTCTTTGGCTTTGTTTTGGGATAATGATAACTCACTAGTTTGTTCATATATCCAGTCCTTTTACTGAAGTTTTTGAATTGCTGAGACAAAGGCGTCAATTTGTAAATCTAAAGACATCGGGTCGGAGAAGTAGAAGAGGTTGTAGTCTACCTCGATGACGTGACCATTCTTTACAGCAGGTAGATTTTTCCAAATATCACTTTCTTTGAGAGATGCAGCTGCTTCTTTTGTTTTATCATTGACGTTAACAAGCACATAGTCGCCAACGTATTCTGGAAGAGCTTCCTGAGACACCCCAAACCAGCCTTCTTTACTGATAATGTCTTCTTGAACCTTTGCAGGAGCAGCAAAACCGAGAGCGCGATAGACTAATTCTCCACCACGACCAAAGTTGTTACCGTAAAGGAAGATGTTTTTATCGAAGAAGTCCATGACAGTAAATGTTGAACTTGTATCAATCAATCCTTTCAATTCCTCTTTCGCAGTAGCAACTTTCTTATCCCATTGATCTAACCAGGCTTGTGCTTCCTTTTCTTTTCCAAAAATCTGACCAACATCTGTCAGCATTTTCAGGTAGTCACTCTTTCCATAAGTGATTTCAATAACTGGAGCAATTTCTTTCAGTGTTTCTAAGTTATCATCACCAGCAAATACTAGAATGACATCTGGTTTTTGTGCGGCAATTGCTTCTGTATCTGCCGTTGTCAATTGTGGAACATCCTTTAGTTTGTCTCCAAATACAGGACTATTTTTTTCTAAATCTAGACTATAGCTAGATACATCAATTCCTAATTGTAAGAGATAGCCTGTGTAAGAGTAAGCAAAGTTGACAACTTTTTTAGGATTTTTTGGAATGTCACCGTGGTAAGTAATTCCTTCAATTTTTGGCATGCTAGACAATTCTACGTCTGTTGAAGAGGAAGAGGTAGAACAAGCTGTTAAGAAAACCAGCCCAACAAATAAACTAAAAATAGCTAAAAACTTTTTCATTTTTTCTCCTTATTATTTTTTTAAATCGTAAGTTAGCAAAATAGGGTAATCTTGACCAGTAACCTGCATCAATTGAGGTTCAATGCTAAAAATGTCCCTCAGTATCTCAGTTGTCATAATATTGGACACAGACCCATGGTAGCGAATATCTCCCTCTTTCATGGCAATCATATAATCTGAAAATCGAGCTGATAAATTGACATCGTGAAGGACCATCACAATGGTTTTCTGTCGGCTTTGATTCAGTTCTTTTAAAAGTTCTAAGACTTCCAATTGATGATTGAGATCAAGATAGGTTGTTGGTTCATCTAAGAAAATGGTATCCGTATCTTGGGCAAGTGCCATCGCAATCCAAACACGTTGCCTCTGACCACCTGATAAATCATCAACTGGTAACCTAGCGTAGGGAGCGGTCTGAGTGACCTCCAAGGCCCAGTTGATTTTCTCTCTATCCTGATCTGTGAGATGCCCCAGCCCATTTTGATGCGGAAAGCGACCATAGGAGACTAGTTCATAGACGGAAATCCCTTCTGTCGCTTCTAAGACCTGAGGGAGCAGGGCCAATTTTTTTGCGACTTCCTTGGTTGGCAGTTGTGAAATGGCTTGTCCATCTAAATAGATAGTCCCTTCTTGAACTGGGATAATCCTTGTCAATGCCTTAAGCAAGGTCGATTTTCCACAGCCATTGGCACCAATGATCGTCGTTATATTTCCTTTTGGAATACTTGTTGATAATTCATCAATAATAATCCGATTGTCGTAAGAGACTTGGATATTTTCCGCTTGAATAGAAGACACAAACTCCTCCTTTCCAGAATATGATTCATTAATAATTTGTTCCGACCAGTATTATATCAAAAAAATTTACCAAAACAAAGAGTTTTCTGAAAATTTTAATTTAACGAGAATCGTTATAAAAAAAGTCCTTGTCTGTGAACAAGGACCGTATGTTACAAATATTGTTTTGCTACTTCCAAATCACCGTCGTAGGCGGCCTTTTCGCCATTGACAATCTGGTAGGCGTCAGCCCCCTTGCCTGCGATGATGACGGCATCTTTCGGAGAGTTTGTCAGGCTCATGGCTGTACGAATGGCTTCTTCCCGGTCCAAGATAAAGTCGCTTGGACGGGTCATGTGAGCACGGATTTGTTCAGCAATAGCAGCTGGATCTTCACGGTTGGGGTCATCAGCTGTCAGGATAACATCTATTTGAGGATAGTCATTGAGCAGAAGACCGAAGTCCTTGCGGCGACTTTCTCCCTTGTTACCAGGAGCTCCCAAAATCAAAATTACCTTACCTGTCTGGTGTTCCAAGACGACGTCAATCAGCTTCTTGACACTATCGCCGTTATGGGCGTAGTCCACGAATACCTTGGCACCGTTTTGCTGGGTCAGGACTTCCATGCGACCAGGGACATTGGTTTGGGCAATCCCTGTGTGAATATCTTCCAGACTTGCTCCCAAGCGAAGACAGGCCAGCCCTGCTGCGATGGCATTTTCTTGGTTGAAGCCACCGATCAGCTGGATATCGTAGTGGCCAGCTAATTTGCCGGTCGCTGTGAAATCAAAACCTGCTGACTGACGAATCTGGTTTTCAGAAGTCGGCCCATAAAAGTCATGGTCTTTAGAGCTGACTTGGTTTTTCACCACCTCAAAATGGTCCATTCCAGCATTGACAATAACCGCTCTGCTATTGTCCATCAAAAGTCGCTTGTGGTAGAAATAGTCCTCAAAAGTCGGGTGCTCAATGGGACCAATGTGGTCAGGGCTGATGTTGAGGAAGACGCCGACATCAAAGGTCAGCCCGTAAACCCGCTTTACCAAGTAAGCCTGGCTAGACACCTCCATAATCAAGTGGGTCATGCCGTTCTTGACCGCCTCCGCCATCATGGCAAAGAGGTCCAGGCTCTCAGGCGTGGTTAAGGTGGACTTGAAGAAGGTTTTGCCGTCCAGCGTGGTGTTCATGGTCGAAAGCATGGCAGGTTTCTTGCTCTGTTTAAGGATGTTAAAAGCAAAATAAGCCGCCGTTGTCTTACCTTTGGTACCGGTGAAAGCCAGAAGCTTGAGCTGTTTCTGGGGATGACCATGAAATTCCATAGCAATCAGGCTCATAGCCTGCTTGATGTCGTGGACGATGATAGCAGGAATGCCAACCTCATAGTCGATTTCAGACACGTAAAAAGCCAGCCCAGCCTCGATAGCCTTTTCCAGAAATTCCTTCTTAAAGGCCAAACCCTTGGCAAAAAAGAGAGTCGTTGGGCTAACAGTTCGGCTGTCATAGCTGAGGGCATCAAACTGGACATCCGTCCAAGTGCTGTCAGTCTGGTTATTCTGTTTGATATGGCGGAAGTTGTCATCCGCTTCTAAGATGTCTACTACACGTTCAATTTTTATCATGTTTCTATTGTAAACCTATCTAGTGGTTTTTACAAGTCGGGACTTTGTAAATAAAGGCTTTTTGATTGTTAAAATGATTACATGTGACATTTCTTCCTGAAGCAATTTGTGCTATAATAGGAGAGATTGAAAAAGGAGAAGTTTATGTTTTATTCTTATCTACGAACACTATTAACATTCTTGTTGTGGGCCATCAATGGCAATATTCACTATCATGATAGAGAGAAGATTTTGCCACAGGAGGAAAATTATATTCTTATCGCTCCGCACAAAACCTTTTGGGATCCAGTCTTTCTTGGCTACGCAGCTGCTCCTAAGCAGTTCATCTTTATGGCTAAAAAAGAACTTTTCAAGGACCGTGGTTTTGGCTGGTGGATTTCAAAATGTGGAGCCTTTCCCATTGACCGTGAAAATCCTGGTATGGCAGCCATCAAGTATCCAGTTAACATGTTGAAAAAAAGTGACCGTTCGCTGGTCATGTTTCCTTCTGGAAGTCGTCATTCATCTGAGCTCAAAGGTGGTGTGGCGGTCATTGCCAAGTCAGCCAAGGTCAAACTCATGCCAGCTACCTATGTGGGTCCCATGACCATCAAGGGGCTCTTAGCTGGTGAGCGAATCGATGTGGCTTTTGGAAATCCTATCGATGTTTCGGACATCAAGCGTATGGATGATGCAGGTACAGCAGAAGTAACTAGCCGAATTGAGACTGAGTTCAAACGCTTAGATGACCATGCGGCATCCTTCCAAACCAAGAAAAAGCCAAATATCTTGACTTATATCTATCGTATCCCAGTTCTTTTGCTGGTTGCTCTTATCTTGGGACTGACCTATGCCTTTAGCTATATCGCCAGCTTCTTCTGGCAACCAAGTACTCAGTTGGATAAAAAATAAGTAAATGAAACTCGCAGCTTGCGGGTTTTTTGTATTTTTTGCGAACTATATAGGTGGAGGTAATTTATGGATACGATCAAAACTTATATAGAAATGCTTAAAGAATACAAGTGGCAGATTGCTCTGCCAGCAGCTGCAGGTTTACTTCTGACCACATTCTTAATATTCAGCCAACCAGCCAAATCTGATCAGACAGGACTGACAGACTTTCCACAGACCGAGCAAACTTCTAGCAGCTCTGAGTTGGTCGAGGAAACCAGTACAGAAGTAAGTGAGGAGGCCAGCCAGCTGGTCGTTGATGTCAAAGGAGCGGTAGCAAAGCCAGGGCTCTACACTTTAGAAGAGGGTAGCAGGGTCAATGACGCAGTTGAGGCAGCTGGCGGCTTGACCAGTCAGGCAGAACCTAAGTCTATCAATCTGGCTCAGAAGCTCAGTGACGAAGCGGTGGTCTATGTGGCCAGCAAGGATGAAAATATCTCGGTGGTGACCAGCACGACTGCCAGCTCTGCTATTTCCCCAGAAGAAAAAAGCACCAGTCTAGTCAATTTGAATACGGCGACCGAGGCGGACCTGCAGACCATTTCGGGAATCGGTGCCAAGCGGGCGGCGGACATTATCGCCTATCGCGAGGCCAACGGTGGCTTCAAGTCGGTGGACGACCTCAACAGTGTATCGGGCATCGGCGACAAGACCATGGAAAGCATCCGGCCTTATGTCACGGTTGAGTAAGCTCCCCTGTCAGCCCATCCACCTGGCAGTCTTGGCGGTGGCGGCCTACTTTGTAGTCCACTCTTTTTCCCTCTTGACAATGGGCCTGCTGAGTTTGTTGCTAGCTGTCTTTCGGGTTCGGCAAGGTAAGGTAGTTTTCCTCAGAACGCTGCCGCTTCTAGCCCTGTGCGGTCTGTTTTTCGGATGCCAGAAGGTCCAATGGGAGCGGGCAGCCCAATCAGCCCCAGAGCAAGTGACAACTGTGCAGGTCGTTCCCGATACCATTGACATTAACGGGGACAGCCTGTCCTTTCGGGGTCGGGCTGACGGACAAACCTATCAGGTTTTCTACAAATTAGCCAGTCAGGAGGAGCAGGCTTATTTTCAAAAGCTGACAGGTTTGGTCCAGCTAGAAGTGGAAGCAGAGGTCAGCCTGCCAGCTGGTCAGCGAAATTTCAACGGCTTTGACTATCAGGCCTATCTGAAAACACAGGGTATCTATCGGACTGTCAAACTGACAGTGATTAAGAAGATTGTTCCTATCCAGTCTTGGAACATTTTTGATTGGCTATCAAGCGGGCGGAGGCAGGCCTTGGTCTCTATCAAAACCAATTTTCCAGCACCCATGAGCCACTACATGACAGGGCTCTTGTTTGGGGACTTGGATAGTGAGTTTGACCAGATGAGCGACCTCTATTCCAGTCTGGGTATCATTCATCTCTTTGCCCTGTCTGGTATGCAGGTGGGCTTTTTCATCGACAAGTTTCGTTGGATTTTGTTGCGTTTGGGCTTGACCAAGGAAACGGTAGATAAGTTGCAGATTCCCTTTTCCCTTGTCTATGCTGGTTTGACAGGCTTTTCAGTGTCAGTGGTGCGGTCCTTGGTCCAGAAAATTTTGGGCAACATGGGCTTGCGGAAGCTGGATAATTTTGCGGTGACGGTCTTTGTCTGTCTGCTGGTGCTGCCCCGATTTTTACTGACAGCAGGAGGAGTGATGACTTTTACCTACGCTTTCTTGCTGACTATCTTTGACTTTGAGGATGTGGGGCAGGTCAAAAAGGCTGCGGTGGAGAGTCTCAGTATTTCGCTAGGGATACTACCTGTGCTTATGACTTATTTCTATGCCTTTCAACCCTTGTCTATTCTCCTGACCGTTGTCTTTTCTTTTGTCTTTGATGTCCTGTTTTTGCCAGGTTTGTCAGTCATTTTTCTTCTGTCGCCTCTGATCAAGATAACTTGGGTCAACGGATTTTTCATTTTTATGGAAAAAATCATTGTCTGGGTGGCAGATTTGGGATTGCGGCCTTGGATACTGGGCAAGCCGTCTGGGCTGGTCCT
Source organism: Streptococcus sp. 2018WUSS126 (assembly GCF_044427425.1). Lineage (NCBI taxonomy): Bacteria > Bacillati > Bacillota > Bacilli > Lactobacillales > Streptococcaceae > Streptococcus > Streptococcus sp. 2018WUSS126. The sequence continues at coordinate 103,771 of NZ_JAOTGB010000001.1, forward strand.
CTTGCTTTTGCTGGTCAGCCTCTTCTTGCTCTACGATTTCCACAGGAAGAAAAAATGGCTCCTAGGACTGAGCCTGGTCCTCGCTCTGCTATTTTTCATGACCAAACACCCGCTGGAAAATGAGGTGACGGTGGTGGATATCGGGCAGGGGGACAGCATCTTTTTGCGGGATATGCGGGGGCGGACGGTCCTGATTGATGTGGGCGGTCGGGTTGATTTTGCGGCCAAGGAAGCGTGGCAGGAGAGGTCTTCGCAGGCAAATGCAGAGCGGACTTTGATTCCCTATCTGCATAGTCGGGGCGTGGACAGGATTGATAGTTTGGTCCTGACCCATACCGACGCTGACCATGTGGGCGATGTGCTGGAAGTGGCGAAGCAGGTCCAGATTGAACGGATTTACGTGTCGCCAGGAAGCCTGACGGTGCCTGACTTTGTAGCCACCTTGAAAGAAATCAATGTCCCTGTTCATATGGTGGCGGTGGGCGACCGCTTGCCGATTTTTGACTCCTATCTAGAAGTCCTCTATCCAGACGGGACAGGCGACGGTGGCAATAACGATTCCATAGTCCTTTACGGTCGCTTATTGGAAACCAATTTTCTCTTTACAGGGGACTTGGAGCAAGGGGAGCTGGACTTGATAGAAAGCTATTCCAACCTGCCTGTCGATGTCCTCAAGGCTGGTCACCATGGCTCCAAAGGTTCTTCCTATTCTGAATTTCTAGACCATATCGGAGCCAGGATTGCCTTGGTATCTGCAGGAGAAAACAATCGCTACAAGCACCCTCACCAAGAAACCTTGGACCGCTTTGACAGTCGAAATATCCAAGTCTATCGCACCGACCAGCAAGGAGCTATTCGCTTCCGAGGTTGGAAGGAGTGGAGGATTGAAACGGTGAAGGAGGTAAAATGATAAATCCTATGCACTTATGGTTCTATGGTTTCAAAGTTCACGTGCTCGCTGCCTTATCTAGCTATATTCTGCACTATGTTACTACGCCAGCTTCTGGTAACGACTTCAAAGAGGTTGCTGCCTTATTGGAAAGATGCCAACAATCTGTGATTGTAGCAGTCTTACTCACTCCATTGTATTTCAAATAGTCTATATTTTGAATTTAAAAATTGATTTTCATTTCTTTTCATTAAATATTGAAATCGTTTTCGGATTTGTGGTATAATAAAGTATGATTTACCAAAGGAGGAAGTCCTATGTCTGTTAAAGATTTTATGACCCGTAAAGTTGTTTATATTTCACCAGATACAACCATTGCACACGCTGCAGATATTATGCGTGAACAGGATTTGCACCGTCTACCTGTTATTGAAAATGATAAGTTGGTTGGTTTGGTCACTGAGGGAACGATCGCAGAAGCTAGTCCATCGAAAGCAACTAGCCTATCTATTTACGAGATGAACTACCTTTTGAATAAGACTAAGGTCAAGGATGTGATGATTAAGAATGTTATTACAGTCTCAGGTTACGCTAGTCTTGAAGATGCTGCTTATCTCATGTATAAAAACAAAGTGGGGATTCTTCCAGTTGTTGATAACGGTCAACTGTATGGGGTCATTACTGATCGTGATATTTTTGCAGCTTTTCTTCATGTCTCAGGTTATGGAGAGGAAGGAGTACGCGCTCGGTTCCTTGTTGAAAATAAGGCAGGGGAGTTAGAAAAAATTATTCGATTGGTGGCAGATAAGGATTATAATATTGTGTCTACTGTGCAACTTGCTACCAAGTCTGGAAAAGTTGTCATCGAAGTGCAGATTGACGGAAAAGTTGATGTTGAAGAAGTTCGAACTCTTTTCGAGGGTGCAGGTATCCAAGTGGATAGCTTGGTTCCGACTGTTGCTAAAAATATTTAAAAACCGAGATTTCTCGGTTTTTTTCTTTAGCTATCATTCTAGTATTTTAGGGGAATGTGATATAATAAAGTATATCACGTATGAGGAGGCTCTATGGGGCACAAATATAAAAAATATAAGAAATATGGTAAAAATAATTCAGGACTTGTGGCCCTCCTTGTTTTATTGGCAATCGGTTTTGTCATGAGTTTCTGGTATATCTTATTGCCCATTGGGCTCCTAATTGGCTATTTTTACAAGAGAGAGGCTATCCAGCGTTTTTTGAATAGAGATTCTATAAAACGCTTGCAGGTATTAGCGCTATCTATTCGTTCGGGCTATGAAAAGCATCAAGAGCTCTTGGTGGAAAAGGGTGAGGATAAGGTTGTGTTACAGTTGCGAAGCAGACTGTTAGGACAATTATTTGAATTAGATCAGCTCTATCAAAAAGTTGGAAAATATCTGAATGGATATGAAAGTAAAGAAGTTGTAGATACCTTGCAACTAAAATATCATTTAAAACTGCCAGAAGCTAAAACAGAAGAAAATACTGACACACAGGTTTCTACTGGTGGTAATGCAGTGATGGATGAACAAGGCATGATAGCGGATTTAGCTCCTGAAATTCTAGAAACCTATTGTAATATTCAAAGAGACAATCTTGTTATTCTTGAAAAGCTGGAAAAGGCGACAGATAAGAGGGAAGAATTGACAGCTATCCATGAGGCCAATATGAATCGGTTTAACGATATTTTACAGGGCTATTTGAAAATCAAAAAATCACCGAAAGATTATTTCAACGCAGAAGAACGATTGGTGCAGGCGAAATCAGCCATGGAAATTTTTGATAAGGATTTGGATGATACCATCAAACAATTTAACGAAGCGGATATGAAAGATTTTGAAGTCAGTCTGCGTATGATGAAAAGAGAAGAGGAATAGGGAAGATGTCAGGATTTAATTTCGATATTGATCAGATTGCTAATAATAGTTTATCAACCAAAGATAAGACAACAGAGCTTATTCAAGCGACTCCGACTGGAGATAATTCAAAAGTTTCTTTCTTGGCGCAGTTGACACCGGAACAACAAACAGGTATTCGTGCCAAGGCTCCCCAATTGGTGGATAACTTCTTAGCTAATCAAAATGCCCTCTTGGATTTTGGTAAGGAAGCGGTAGAAGAAGTCAATGCCACGGTTAATCACATTTTGTCAGAACAGAAGAAGATTGAAATTCCACAGGTGGATGAGCTTTTGGCCAATACCAACCGTGAATTGAATGGCTTTGTGGCTAAGTATAAGGACATTTCCACAACTGCTGAATTAGAAAAGAAACCAGGTTTCTTCCAACGTCTGTTCAAGCAGACCAAGAATGATTTGCAGGAATTTTATTTTGATTCGCAGACCATTGAAAAGAAAATGGATAGCATGGCAGCCAGTGTGGTCAAGCAGGAAGAAGTGTTGGCACGCAATATTGTTTCTGCAGAGCTTTTGATTGAAAATAATACCAAGTCTATCGAGAATTTGGTGGGGGTCATCGCCTTTATTGAAGCGACTGGTCAGGAAGCTGCAGAGCGTGCAAAATTGGCACAAGAAAACCTCGCAACTTTAGTACCGACTACAGTCGATTATCAAGTAGCTTCTGAGAAGTTGGCACGTGTAACAGAGGTTGCTAATATCCTCGAACAACAACATTCTGAGTATATGAGTCGCTTGTATGTTGCGTGGACAACGACACCGCAGATGCGTAATCTGGTCAAGGTTTCTTCGGATATGAAACAGCGCCTTGGGATGTTACGTCGCAATACTATTCCAACAATGAAATTGTCCATTGCACAGTTGGGCATCTTACAACAATCTATCAAGTCTAGCCAGACGGCAGATGCGATTGTCAATGCTAATAATGCTGCCCTTCAAATGCTTGCGGATACATCAAAAGAAGCCATCCCGATGATGGAACGCACAGCTCAGAATCCGCCCCTTTCAGTAGCATCTGTTACCAAATTGGCAGAAAGTTTGGTTGCCCAAAATAATGGCATTATTGCAGCTATAGATGAAGGGCGTCAGAAACGTCGGGAGTTGGAAGCAGCTATTGTACGGTCTGCAGAGACTATCAATGATTCTGTTAAGCTACGCGATCAAAAAATCATTGCTGCTTTGCTGGAGCAAGGAAAAGAAGCACAGTCTGAGGCAGAGCAACCACTTGAAACCAAGCCATAATATAAAACCTGCAGTTCAGCGAAACTGCAGGTTTTATTTAATGGCGTTCTATTGGTTTTTTATCTCGATCTAAAGTAAATCCCTCACCGAGTACTTCATGTGCGTCTGTAATGGTGATAAATGCGTGGGGGTCAATACGATGAATAAGCTCCTTCATCTCTTGGAGTTGGCTCTTATATATGACTGAGTAAATCATGTTGACATCGGCTTTGCTGTAGAAACCTTGTGCTTTGATAAAGGTGACACCACGCTCGATTTCACAATCAATAGCCTGAGCCAATTGGTCAGATTTTTGGGAAACAATCATAACTCCCTTGCTACCATATCCGCCCTCCGTGACAAAATCAATAACCTTGGAAGCAATAGCAACCATCATTAAAGTATATAGAACTGTTCGGAGGTCTTTAAAAACAATAACAATCAGAGTTAGGATGAGGATGTCGACTGCAAGAATGATTTGTCCAATGGAATAAGGTAGGAATTTATGACCGATACGAGCAATAATATCGCTTCCCCCAGTCGTTCCGCCAGCACGAAAGATGGTTCCTAATCCTAGTCCCATAAGAATCCCACCAAGGATACTAACGAGTATCAAATCTTGTTGTAGATTGATTGAAAAATGGATTTTTTCAAAAATGGCCAACCAAAAGGTAACGCTAAAGGTTCCTAAGATACTGAGATAGAGAGTCTTCTTTCCGAGTATTTTCCACCCGAGGATGAACAATGGAATATTAATCACAATGTTCATTATCCAAGGTTGAATATGAAAAAGGTAGTAAATAATCAGCGTCAATCCAGTTGCGCCACCCTCGAATAGACGGTTGGGCATGATTAGATAATTTAGCCCAAAGGCAAATAGCCCTGCACCAAGCAAAATAAGTAAAATATTTTTCAAACGAACCATAAGCATCTCCGAATATGTGTATATATCAATTTTAAAAGATTTTCTCCTTAAAAACAAGTCAATTTTCAAGTGATTTTTTGACTAAATTTTGGTAAAATGGAATGAATATCTAAGAACCAGTATTCACAAGTGAAGTGCTTGTATATATGGTCATTTGGTTTCTCTTTTATTACTTCTACGAGCGAGGAAGCGTCGTTTCCTTATTTTCAAGTTCAAACGGGAGTGGGAAAGAACTCGACTGGTCTAAAAAGAGTTCCCCTCACTTCCAAGCAGTTGGCTCGGGCTAAAATAGTCCACTGGACTATTTTACTCCCACCCCCGCACAGCTCCAACTATCTCTCAGATAGTTGGAGCAAGTACTAAAAGTAAACTAAACGACTATAAGAGATAGTTTTGATAATCAAGGCAGTTTTTTTGAGGGAATACTGACTGTATTTTGAAAAAAACTAACGAAGACTAGTTGAAAGACTAGCCTTAGATGGAAGTGCTGAACTGTGCATACAGGTTCTAAGAGCGAGGGAAAGATGAGAAACGGTTTTTTTATTACATTTGAAGGCCCAGATGGAGCTGGAAAAACAACTGTATTGCAACAGTTATTGCCAGCCTTGCAGGAATTGGGGCCAGAAGTAGTCACAACTAGAGAGCCAGGTGGAGTGGCTATTGCAGAAGAAATTCGCAATATTATTCTGAATCCTGCAAATACAGCGATGGATGATAAGACGGAGCTGTTATTGTTCATTGCAGCACGACGTCAGCATTTGAAAGAAAAGATTCTTCCCCCCTTGGCACAGGGGAAATTGCTCTTGATTGATCGTTTTATCGATTCCTCTATTGCCTATCAAGGATTTGGACGGGGTTTGGCTATAGATGACATTCATTGGCTCAATCAGTTTGCAACAGATGGTTTAAAACCAGATTTAACTCTCTATTTTGATATTGATACAGAAGAGGGGCTGGCTCGAATTGCCCGCAATGCTGACCGTGATGTGGATCGCTTGGATATGGAAAAAGCAGATATGCATAGACGGGTGCGTCAAGGCTATCTTAGTATTTTAGAGCAGGAACCAGAGCGGTTGGTAAAGATTGATGCCAGTCAGCCACTAGAGGCTGTTGTTGCAGATGCTCTGGCAGTCATTAAGAAACGATTTGCAGAAAGAACATGAAGATTGAAGAACTTAGAAACTTACAACCCAGTGTATTTCAACGTTTTGTGACAATTTTAGAGCAGAGACGTTTGGCACATGCCTATCTATTTTCAGGTGACTTTGCTAGTTTTGATATGGCAATTTTTCTCAGTCAATCGTTATTTTGTCAGGAGAAAGAAGGCGTCCTTCCTTGTCAGAAGTGTCGGTCTTGTCGTCTAATTGAAGCAAATGAGTTTTCAGATCTTACTGTTATTGCACCGCAGGGAAATGTTATCAAAACAGATACGATACGTGAATTAGTTAAGAATTTTTCACAATCTGGATTTGAATCCAATAAGCAGGTTTTCATTATTCGTGATGCTGAGAAAATGCATGCTAACGCAGCCAACTCTTTGCTAAAAGTGATTGAAGAACCTCAGTCAGCCATTCACATCTTCTTATTGACCAATCAGGAAGAAGCTGTCCTTCCTACTATCAAGAGTCGGACACAGATTATAGGTTTTCCTAAAAATATTCCGGCCATGGAGCGAATGTTAGAAGAGGAGGGTTTGTTAAAAACACAAGCGAATCTCTTAGCTCAACTGGTTTCAAGTCAAGAAGAAGCGAAAAAGTTAGCAGAAAATAAAAACTTTTTAGATTTGATGGGACAGACAAAGAAATTTACAGACTTGCTCTTGGTGGAGCCTACACGTGCTTATTTGCAAGTTGGAATCCTAGTGTCTTTAGCTGTGGAAAAAGCTGAGCAGGGACGTTTGTTTGACCTTCTGAGTCTGATATTATCTGAGAAAATGATGGACTCGGCAAACGTACGTGAAAAAATGGATGCTGTTCTTAAGGCTAAGAAGATGTGGCAGGCAAACGTAAGTCTACAAAATAGTCTAGAGTACATAACTCTGTAAAATAAAAGAAAGGGAGATAATGGATAAAAAAGAAATTTTTGATGCCCTAGATGATTTTTCGCAAAATCTTCTAACCACGTTGGCAGAAGTGGATGCTATCAAAAAGCATTTACAGGGAGTTATTGATGAAAATACGACCCTCCGTTTGGAAAATTCCAAGTTGCGCGAACGTTTGGAAAAAGAAGATAAGACAGGCCATAAATCTTCCAACTTTGGTAAGGAGAATTTGGAGAATATTTACGAAGATGGTTTCCATATTTGTACCTTCTCTTATGGTCAACGTAGGGATAATGATGAACCTTGTATGTTCTGTGTAGAATTATTGAATCGAGATTAGGATGAAAGTACAAAAATCATTTAAGGGACAGACGAGTTTTGGGACTTTATACCTGGTGCCAACGCCTATTGGAAACTTACAGGATATGACATTTCGAGCTGTTCAGACCTTGAAAGAGGTGGATATAATTGCAGCGGAAGATACGAGAAACACAGGCCTCCTACTCAAACATTTTGAAGTAGAAACCAAGCAAATATCCTTTCATGAACACAATGCCCATGAAAAAATTCCAGTTTTGATTGATTGGCTCAAATCTGGTCAGTCCATTGCGCAAGTTTCTGATGCAGGCCTGCCTTCCATTTCGGATCCTGGTCATGACCTGGTACGGGCAGCGATTGCGGAAGATATTCCTGTTGTAGCACTTCCAGGAGCATCGGCAGGAATTACAGCCTTGATTGCATCTGGTTTGGCACCCCAGCCACATATTTTTTATGGATTTCTACCGAGAAAAGCGGGGCAGCAAAAAGAATTTTTCCAAGAAAAAAAGACCTATCCTGAGACGCAAATTTTCTATGAATCTCCATATCGTGTGGCAGATACCTTAGAAAATATGTTGACAGTTTATGGTGATCGTCAGGTAACGGTTGTTCGAGAATTGACCAAGTTATACGAAGAATACCAGAGAGGAAGCATTTCCAAATTACTAGAGTATTTGGAAGAAAATCCACTTAAGGGAGAATGCTTGATTATTGTCGAGGGTGCTGGTGAGGAAGTCTATCCTTCTGCTGACGAAGTGGACTTGAAGGCTGAGGTAGAAAGGGAAATTGCAAGTGGCATAAAACCTAATCAGGCTATCAAAGAAGTGGCCAAACGCTACCAACTCAAAAAACAAGAAGTATACGATATATATCATGGACTAGGTTAAGACCTAGTTTTTTGTATGTTTATGCAAGCTCATACTCTTCGAAAATCAAAATTATCCGTTGTCAAGAGCCTTGATGAGTGAAAAGCTCCAGTGGATCTTTTCAGCCTGTTACCTTGAAATGAGAAAGTAACAAAGTTCTATCGTCGGCTTAATGACGCGAACACAGTTCTCTATACTTCCAGCCTTCAACTATATCCCAGCTAGGCTACTTTTGATTTTCATTGAGTATTAATATGCAGATAACAATTGGCGACACTCCCAAACAGTCAAATCTGGTCATAAAATTTTCATTGAAAACTGATAAATCCCTGTGAGGTAAGTGGCTCGTTTATGGCTAAAAGTAAGAAGAGCTTTAGAAAGTAGAATAAATATAAGAAATCCGAATATTTTTACAAAATAATCATATTTTATGGAATTGTCTGAATATTTGTGATATAATGAACAGACTAACTTAATGGAGGGATTTTATGACAATCTACAACTTCTCTGCAGGTCCTGCAGTATTGCCAAAACCAGTACTTGAACGTGCTCAAGCTGAATTCTTGGACTACAATGGTTCGGGAATGAGTGTTTTGGAGATGTCCCATCGCTCCAAAGACTTTGATGATATTATAAAAGGTGCTGAAGCGACGCTTCGTGAATTGATGGCCATTCCAGATAATTACAAGGTTATTTTCTTGCAAGGTGGAGCTTCTTTGGAATTCACAATGATTCCCCTCAACTTCGCTCAAGGCAAGAAAGCCTACTATCTTATAGGTGGCTCATGGGGTAAAAAAGCCTATACTGAGGCTGTGAAGCTGTCTAAAACAATTGCCTTTGAACCAATTTTGCTTGGATCAACTGAAGATATTACCTACGCAGAATTGCCAACCTTCGATAAAAATGATATTGATCCAACTGCTGCTTACGTGCATTTGACAACCAATAACACTATTGAAGGAACAGCAGTTTATGATATTCCTGACACCAATGGTGTGCCAGTCATTGCTGATATGTCTTCAAACATCTTAGCAGCTCGCTATAATGTTGAGGATTTTGCCATGATTTATGCTGGCGCTCAGAAAAATATTGGTCCTGCTGGTGTGACAGTGGTGATTGTTCGTGAGGACTTCCTCAATGATCAACCAATGCTTTCAAGCATGTTGGACTACCGTATTCAAGCAGAAAATGACTCTCTTTATAATACGCCACCAGCTTATTCTATCTATATTTCTAAACTCGTCTTTGAATGGGTAAAAGAAATTGGTGGTGTTGATGAGATGGAGAAAATCAACCGTGAAAAATCTGGTTTGCTTTATGACTACATCGATCAGTCTAATTTCTATACAAACCCTGTTCGTAAAAAAGAAGAGCGTTCGGTAGCCAATATTCCTTTTGTTTCACCAAGCGGGGAATTGGATGCCAAGTTTGTCAAAGAAGCGACAGTGGCAGGCTTTAAGAACATCAAGGGACACCGCTCTGTTGGAGGGATGCGGGCGTCGCTCTATAATGCTTTCCCACGTCAAGGTGTGGTTGAATTGATTGAATTCATGAAAAAATTTGCAGCGGAGAATGCCTAATGGAAATTAGATTAGCACATCCAAATGAGATGGAGGCAATTGTCAATATTCTTGAAGATGCTCGCGCATTTCTAGCAACCTCTGGTATTAATCAATGGCAGGGAGAGTATCCAAATAAAGAGAATATCTTTGATGATATTCTTTCTGGCCAAGGTTATGTTGGTCTAGTGGACGGTAAGGTGGCAGCTTATGCCGCCGTTCATCGTGGTCAAGAAGCAGAATATGAGGCCATATATGAAGGAAAATGGCAGCACAATCATCCTGTATATACAACATTTCATAGAATTGCAGCAGCTGACGAATTTCGTGGTCAAGGAATCATACAAACTTTTTTGCAAGGTTTAATTGAAGGGCAAAAAGGACCGGATTTCCGCTGTGATACCCACGAGCAGAATAAGACAATGCAGCACATTCTAAAAAAATTAGGCTATGTCTATTGTGGTAAAGTCCCAATAGATGGAGAACGTCTAGCTTATCAAAAAATCAAGCACAAGAGCGAGCGGAGTCTTTACCAGGAAATCAGTGAAGACGACCGCTGGTTACTCGGAAATAATTAATGAAATAAAGAAAGAAAAGGACCGGGCAAAAGCTTCATATCACTTCTCAAGGTTCGAGTCAACATCTCAGCGCAGTGGTTGATTGGCTCTAACAATCTGGGAGATTGTTAGAGGTTGGAGATAAGATTTGTGAAACAAATCTCAGCAGTTCGTGTATACTCCAAATCTGACCTCTACCGGCTGATACGAACGGAGTTCGCTTTATTTCCAACCTCCAACAGTCACTACTCTGACTGTTGGAGCTGTGTGGGGGTGGGAGTAAAATAGTCCAGTGGACTATTTTAGCCCGAACCTACTGTTTGGAAATGAGGGGAACTCTTCTAGGAGTGGTTGAGTTCTTTCCCACTCCCCTTTTTAGGTAAAAATAAATGGTATTTAGCGTACGTACTTTTAACAATATCAATCAAATTGGTCTTAAGGAATTAGGTAATAAATTCCAGATTGACGGAGATCATGCAGCAAATCCAGATGCCTTTATTATTCGATCTGAAAATTTGCATGGATTTGATTTTCCTGAAAATCTAAAAGCTATTGCCCGTGCGGGTGCAGGGACTAACAATATTCCAATCGAAGAGGCAACAGAGAAAGGTATTGTGGTCTTTAACACTCCAGGTGCCAATGCCAATGCCGTAAAAGAGGCAGTCATTGCTTCTATCCTCTTGTCAGCACGTGATTATATCGGAGCGACGGCATGGGCAAATACATTGTCAGGAGATGATGTACCTAAGCAGGTTGAAGCAGGTAAGAAGCAGTTTGCTGGGACAGAAATTTCAGGTAAGACTCTTGGTGTTATCGGACTTGGTGCCATTGGTGCGCGTATTGCCAACGATGCCCGCCGTTTGGGAATGAATGTTCTCGGTTACGATCCTTATGTATCAGTAGAAACTGCATGGACCATTTCAAGCCATGTCAAACGTGTGGATGATTTAAAGGAAATTTTCACCAACGCCGATTACATTACTGTTCATGTTCCTTTGACAGATAAGACACGAGGACTCTTCAATGCGGATAGCTTTGGCCAAATGAGAAAAGGAACAACCTTGATAAACTTTGCCCGCGGTGAATTGGTTAATAATGCTGATTTGTTTGAAGCAATTGAGGCAGGAGTTATCAAGAACTATATCACGGATTTTGGGACAGAAGAAGTGCTCAACAAGGACAACATTATCGTCTTCCCGCACGTTGGTGGGTCAACAGAGGAAGCAGAGCTCAACTGTGCCATTGCTGCTGGTCAGACCATTCGTCGTTTTATGGAGACGGGTGAAATTATCAACTCAGTTAACTTCCCAAATGTGAAACAATTCCTAGATGCACCGTATCGTATTACCTTGATTAATAAGAATATTCCTAATATGGTAGCGACGATTACAACGGCTGTATCTGAGTTGGGAATCAATATCGATAATATCATCAATAAGTCTAAAGGTGACTATGCCTATACTTTACTTGATTTGGATGAAGCGGATAAAGTGAAAATTGAGCAGTTGGTTGCTAAATTTGAAGCAACGGATGCAATTGTCAAAGTGCGTGTCATTCAGAATAAAAACTAATCATGCTGTATAAACAAATCTATCACAGTCCACTTGGGCCCATGTCATTAATGGCTAGTGATAAGGGATTAAGAGGGGTCTGGTTTGAAGGGCAAAAATATTTTGAACGAGGCTTGAACGAGAAAGCTATTTTAGCCTCCCATCCCATTTTAGACCAGACAGCTCGATTGCTTGACAAGTATTTTTCAGGGGATCAGGTGGACTTTTCAACCCTTCCATTAGAAGCTGTGGGAACAAATTTCCAAGAGCGTGTCTGGCAATTATTGAAGATGATTCCGATTGGTCAGACGACTACCTATGGACAATTGGCTCAGCAACTGGGCCTTCGTTCTGGTCAGGCAGTAGGAGGTGCAGTTGGGCGTAATCCTTATTCTATTATTGTTCCTTGTCACCGAGTTCTCAATCAGAAAGGACAGTTGACAGGTTATGCAGGTGGACTGGATAAGAAAATCTGGCTCTTGCGACATGAGAATCCAGAATTTGAGGTGAAAGATGATTTTATTTTATGAGTATCCAAAATGTTCGACTTGCCGAGCAGCAAAGGCGGAGTTGAAGAGTTTAGGATTGGAATTTGAAGCTATTGATATTAAGTCAACACCGCCTAGTGCTGAAGACCTAAAAGCTTGGATGGAGGCGACAGGACTAGAATTGAAAAAGTATTTTAATACTTCTGGTAATAGCTATCGTGAATTAGGCTTGAAAGATAAGTTTGATAGTCTTAGCTTGGAGCAGGCACTTAATCTTCTAGCTAATGATGGTATGCTGATTAAGCGTCCCCTACTGATTCAGGATGGTAAAATCTTACAGATTGGCTATCGAACAAAATACGAAAATCTCGGTTTATAAGCCGAGATTTTGTTTATTATAGCGCATATTCTATTGAAATATATTCATGATGTTTTTTCAAAAGATAGAGCATCTGAGGCTTATCTTCTAAGAGTTTTTGGATAATTTCGTGATGGACATTGTGGAGATTGATTTTAACGCGAATCTTCATGCCTTGTTTGAAAATATGGATTTCAACATCATTGCTATCTTCCTTTAAGTAAGGCTCCAATAGCTGATAGATAGAATCATGTATTTCAGGGAAATGGATCGTTCCGTTGGCGAGTTCCTTGAAAGATGCCACTAATAAGTTCCAAGGTTCCTTAAATGAAATGATTGCTAGTGCTAGTGTCAAAAAGAAGTCACCAGTATAATGCAGGAAGCCTAACCAAGAGTTGATAGGAACAAGATAGAGCAGAAGAATTGCAATTCCAATTGCACCTGAAATGAGTCCGTCTATAAGGTTGCCTTTTGCTTCTGCTAATATGATAGTAGACAGATGATTGACTTTGGCACTCATATGGCGGTTGTATAGGTAAAGCCCCATGCAGACAAAAAACATGGTTATGGTATAAGGTAGAACGGGACCTGTAGTCATTTGATGACCGATTTCATGAACAAAGTAAGCAAAGGCTGTCGCGCTAGTTTCAAGTACAGCAAATACAAGGAGTAGTAGAGTTGCGAGAGATTTCATGATAGCGTAGAGAGGTTCTAGAAAATACAGTCCTTGAGGAAATGTCTCGGTTTTCCGATGGCTATTTTTCGATATGTAAACTGCAACTAAGGACGAAATAAATGCTATTAGAGAAAAGACTCCGTCTAGGAGGAGGGCATTTAGGTCAGTCATGATATAAACGGCAATGCCTGCTAGTCCAGATAAACCGTTCACAACAGAGGAAACAGTTAGAGATTTGCGTTCGATAGTTTTATGGTCCATAACCCCTCCTTTTAATGTATATCTATATATTTATTTTATCATAAAATGACATCGCTTTCAAATCAAGCAAATTAAAACAAGGTAGAGTGATAAGAAATAAAGGCTTAAAACCCTTGCAATAGACCTACGGGTTTTAAGCCTTTAATATCTGTTATCTGATAATTGAAATCATGTTATACTCTTCGAAAATCAAAATCAGACGTTGTTGACTTGATTTGATGAACTTCAGTTCTATCTGCATCTGCGTCGCCTAGTCTGATTTTGATTTTCATTGAGTATTAATATCCACTATTAGAATGAAATCTCCATTACAATTGGTGTATGGTCCTGACGAGCACCGGAGTCAATCATATCTGACTTACTTACTTTGTCGGCGATGCGGTCGCTGACAAGCCAGTAATCAATTCTCCAGCCTGTGTTGTTGATTTTACTGGTGCGGCTACGTTGTGCCCACCAAGTATAGGCGTTGAGAACATCACCGTGCAAGTGGCGGAAGGTATCTGTAAAACCTTTTGCTAGAAGATTTGTAAAACCTTGACGTTCTTCATCTGTAAATCCTGGAGATTGACGGTTACTTGCGGGATTAGCAAGGTCAATTTCCTTGTGAGCAACGTTGTAGTCACCTGTTGCAAGAACAGGTTTGTGGCTGTCAAGTTTTGCTAAGTAGTCAGCATACTGTACATCCCAGATTTGACGGTCAGCAAGCCGTTTCAAGCCATCACCAGCATTTGGCGTATAAACTTGTGTGACATAGAAGTCGTCAAATTCTAGCGTGATGATACGCCCTTCAGAATCCATGGTTGTTGGAGCACCAATCTCAGGGAAGGTAATGGTTGGAGTTAGATGGTTTTTGTAGAGAAAGAGTGTACCAGCATAGCCTTTGCGAGCTGGTTCTACAGATGAACGCCAGGTATTGGCATATCCAGGGAAGTAGCTTTCCAAAATTTCTAGATGCTTTTTAGTCGGTCCCTTATCTGACAATTTTGTTTCCTGAATGGCGATAATATCAGCGTCTTCTGTCACAAGTGTATCGATGACTGCGCGTGATAATAGGGCGCGAGGAGATTCTGCAGTCAATGCAGCGTTAAGAGAATCAATGTTCCAAGAAATGAGTTTCATAATTTTCCTTTTCTAGTCTGTTACTGTTTTACATTATACCAAAAATAAAAGTTGCAGGCGAATATGGAAACTTGAAAAAAATTTTATAATTCTTGTATTATAACATTAAAATTGTGATACAATAGAACTAATAAATCTGTGTCAAGGAGGTTATTATGAAAAGAAAATTATTTGTTTTTGCCTGGTTAGCCCTAGTTTTGGAAATGCTAATCTACTACTGGTACCAGTTGCCTGCTTTAAATATTTTGAGTGTGGACTTCTGGATATTTTTCCTTCAATCTGTCGGACTGGTTTGGCTCATACTTTCCATGTTCAGCTCCAAAGGTGCTTTTCAAAAGGTGACTAAGATTTCCGGTCGCCAGAGACAAGTGGATACCTATCAGATTAAAACCTCGCAACTGCCAGCTTACTTAAAATGGTTGGGACGAATTTGGGTATTGGTTGTCCTGGCTTTGTTGGGGCTGGGGCTTATCAACTCACGTGTATTTCGTGCTAAGGATTACGCTGCTGTCATAAGCGTCAAGGATGCGGATTTTAAAGCAGATTTTCCTGAAACAGACATATCCAAATTGGCCCTTTTAGATCGTGCCTCAGCCGAAAAAATCGGTGATACTTATCTAGGTACCATTGACAAGGTCTCCCAGTTTGGCATTTCGGATGATTATCGCCAGATTACTATCGGTCAGCAACCATTCCGTGTATCGCCTTTGGAATATAAGAATTTTTGGAAATGGCTGAGCAACCATCAAGATGGTATTGGTTACTATGTGAAGGTTAATCAGACAACAGGGAAGGCAGAACTTGCCAAGTTGAGCAAAGCCATGCACTATTCAGATTCCGAATTTTTGCTGAATGATACCTTGCGTCATCTTCGCCTGCAATACCCGACAACTATTTTTGGGAAACCATCCTTCGAAGTGGATGACCAAGGAAATCCGTATTATATTGCAACGATTTACGAGCCAAAATTTGGACTTTCATCAAATGACCCGATTGGCGCTATTGTATTGGATGCAGTAACAGGGGAAAGTAAGAAGTATAGTCTGGAAGATATTCCAGAGTGGGTAGACCGTGTTTATTCAGCAGACAATGTTATCAGCCGTGTAGATGACCACTATACTTATCAAAATGGTTTCTGGAATACCATTTTCAGTCAAACTGGTGTGAAAAATACAACAGACAGCTATAATTATATTTCTATCGGCTCAGATATTTATCTCTACACAGGTATCACTTCAGCAACTGCTGATTCATCCAACCTTGGATTCATTCTTGTCAATATGAGAACTCGTGAAATTACCAACTACAAATTGGCTTCGGCGACGGAAACAGCAGCGCAAAAGTCTGCAGAAGGTGAAGTACAGGAGAAGGGCTATAAAGCCACTGCTCCAAGCCTAGTTAAGTTGGCAGATACAGCTTACTATTTAGTATCCTTGAAAGATGATGCCGGCTTGGTTAAATCATACGCTCTTGTTGATGCCGAAGATTATCAACAGGTTACTGTTAACAACGATATTGCGCTCTTAATTTCTCAAGTCACAGGAACGGATGCTTCTAGCCTTTCAGGATTGACGGTGACTGAAAATGGAGAAGTTGGTGAACAGACTGAGGTTATCAGTGGAAAAGTAGAAGCTTTAGCGAGTCAAATAATTGGCGGTGCGACAATCTACTATATTGAGTCTGAGGGTAAGATTTATAAAGTCAAAGCAACGGAAGATAGTACAGATCGTTTACCGTTTATCAAAGTAGGAGATCACTTTAGCGGTCAGTTAGATAAGAAAAATTATCTTAAAAACTTTAAGGTTAATCCAGAATAATCATAAGAAAGAGTGAGGTAGAACAGCCTGGTAAATTCTCAAAGTAAGTTCTAGTTCCCGTCCTTCCAGAAGTTACTTTGAGAAAACTGCATAACACCAACAGAATTTAGTCTCAGACTAAGTTCTGTTTTTGCCTAAAGCTGCAGATTCAAGGAATTTTTAGGGTTGAAAATGTTGAAAAAAAGAGTACACTAAAGTTACTGGCTCTGAGACGTCTCAAAGTAAGTTCTAGTTATCTGGAATTTGGGATAGGACAAGTTCCTTTCTATTTTTGATTGATTTTTATGCTAAAAACTAGCGATTACTTATCTAATAATCGAGGTGATTGGATGACGTTCTCAGGGTCAATTTTAGAGATTCCCAAAAGTGTTGCCAATTCCTCACTGTAGGTAAATGTAAAGAGTTCATAAGCGGATTTTCCGTTGAAAGCAGCTCGTTTGACACTGTTGACATGCGAACAAACTAGGTTGATATCATCCTGTGTCAAGTTATCAAACGAACTTCCTTTAGGAAGAATGTCTCTGATAAGTGTGTGATTCTTCTCGATTCTCCCCTTCTGGTCAGAACGATTAGGGTCACAGAAGAATAGCTTAGATTCTCCGCGGACATCCATTTCGATATCGTCCACTCTAGCGAATTCACCACCATTGTCGGTCAGAATGACAGGGAATATTTCGCAGAAGTCCATCTCTTTCTGATGCAGGGCATTCTTGATAGCGTAGAGGTGTTTAGCGACCTCATTAGCTGTTTTATTATCAAGTAATCGAGCGAATATAAAGTTACAGAAGGAGAGGTTGAAGGTGAGAAGTACTTTTCCGCCAATCCGTCCAGTAACGGTGTCCATTTCCAGCCAATAGCTGATTCCTTTCTCTGTGAGAAAGCGTTGGAAGTCCTCGTAAGACCGGCCTTCTTTGGCAGTTTTAGGAATGGGTTGTAGGTTTCTGGTTCTCCTTTTTCTGAATTTCACGACACGGGGGAAATCGATGGGCTTTGTGGAAAGATACCCTTTTTCAAGGTATCGGTAGATAGAAGCTCTTGAAGCCGAAAGTTCATTGGAAGCGATGATGTGGTTGAGGTGTTGTCCCTTTTGGATGGCAGAAGAGACAATCTCGTCCATACGATAGAATTCTTCTTTGTTTAGGGCAACACCTGTTCTCGACTCTGAGAGCTTAGCTTCATAATCAAGCTGAGCTCTTTTTGCGTAGTAGAACTGTTTCTGGTATCCACAATTGATTCTCTTTTTCGGACAGGCATTACAAACGTAGGGAGCCTTTTTTAGCAGAGGGCAGGTCTCACAATTGGAGGTACTAGAGTTCTCTTTTATCAGCCTATTTCTCCGAACTTCTTTTGAGATTGTGGACGGGTCTTTTCCTAGCTTAGTAGCGATAGCCGAGAAGGGCTTAAGTTGTTCAATTCCTATTTGAATATCGTTGCGATCAGAGAGAGTTAAGTGTTTGTTTTTCATTGTCGATTACCAACTTGTCCCATAGTAAGTTCTACCTTATTTCTTTGTCTCATTCTAGTTTCCAGTTTTTAAGACAGACTAGAACTTACTTTGGGAATTTACTGGTAGAACAGCCTTGCTCTTTTGCTTGTCATCACTCATGCGAAATATTTCAACTTATGGTATAATGGGGCGTTGAGGTTCTCTGACAGGAATCGGTAGCTTGTTCTGTCAAGTATCCATATTCTTATTCTGAAGGAGTATTTTGTGAGTTTATTTAGAAAAAAACAAGCAGTCGGTCGCAATAGTCAAATGCGTCGGCATTTAGGCTTGGTTGATTTGATATTTTTAGGTATTGGTTCGATGGTTGGAACAGGTATCTTTACGGTAACTGGTTTGGCAGCAGCCCAGTATGCAGGTCCAGCTCTGATTATCTCAATTGTTATTGCAGCAATTTCAGTCGGACTAACAGCTTTGTTTTACGCAGAATTTGCTTCTCGTATACCGACTAACGGTGGTGCCTATGGTTATCTCTACTCGGTTTTTGGTGAATTTCCTGCCTGGATTGCTGGCTGGCTGACGATCATGGAATTCTTGACTGCTGTATCGAGCGTTGCATCTGGTTGGGGAGCTTATTTGAAAGGACTCCTAGCTAATTTTGGTATCGCTATGCCAACAGCTCTGAGCGGAACTTTTAACCCCGCTGCTGGTACCTATGTAGACCTCTTACCAGTTATCGTCTTAATTTTCGTGGTAGGTGTGGTCTTGCTTAATTCTAAGGCAGCTCTTCGTTTCAATTCAGCCTTGGTAGTTTTGAAATTTTCAGCGTTGGCTTTATTTACTTTAGTAGGGTTATTCTTTATCAAACCAGAAAACTGGTCGAACTTCTCTCCTTTTGGTTTTGGTGCCATTTATGGTGGACAGGCGGGAATTATGGCGGGAGCGTCTCTCATGTTCTTTGCCTTCCTGGGATTTGAGTCTATTTCATTAGCGATTGATGAGGTGAAAAAACCTGAGAAGAATGTACCAAAAGGAATCGTATTGTCTCTATCTATTGTAACAATTCTTTATATTGTAGTGACATTAGTCTTGACTGGTATGGTTCACTATACTAAGTTGAATGTAGCAGATGCGGTTGCTTTTGCACTTCGAGAAGTTGGATTGGATTGGGCAGCGAGTTATATTTCTATTGTAGCAATCCTAACATTGATTACAGTATGTATTTCGATGACCTACGCCTTGACGAGAATGGTCTATTCCATCAGTCGTGATGGTTTGCTACCGAAATCATTGAGCCGATTGACACAAACAAGCAAGGTTCCTAAAAATGCGACCATTCTTGTGGGGATTTTTGCAGCCATTTGTGCAGGTATTTTCCCACTAGCAAGTATTGCTTCCTTCCTCAATATCTGTACCTTAGCTTATTTGATCATGCTGGCGCTGGGTATTATTCGTCTGCATCAAGTCGAAGGTTTGCCAAAAGATGGACAATTTAAAACACCTCTTGTTCCCTTGTTGCCTATCCTCTCGATTATCATTTGTCTTTCATTTATGTTCCAATATAGTTTAGATACTTGGTTAGCATTCGGAGTATCCTTGGTCATTGGAATTTTGATTTACTTCTGTTATGGTTATCGTCATTCGGAAGCCAAATAATAGATTTCCCTTCTTTATTTGAAGGGATTTTCCTGTTTTTAAGAGATGTTCTGGAAAATTAATGGATAAAGTTTTATACTAATAGTAGGATGGTAAAGTAGTCCGATGTAGATAGAATATTTGCGACGTGACTTTATAAATAAGGAGAGAAAATTGGAGGGGAATTGTGATGATGACGAGTGATATAGTATCAAGAGCGATGATGACTCGCGAGCGGACAAGAGGCACAACACTACTATTTTTGCCCTCCATTTTGCTATCTATTGTTTATGCTATACCAGTAACAATTTTTCGCCTACTGACATTTCTAGAGCTCCGTCAAAACAGTGCTTTTGTGGAGGGGCGATTGGTGTCTTCAATCAGGTTGACCTATTTAGGTGAGTTCGGCTTCGCTCTGCTGTTACAGCTGTTCATCGGTCTGTCCTGTTTTCATTTATTGGAATTGTTAAGAGGGGATAGACAGGAGTTTTCTTTAAAAGATAGTTTTTCATTTCTAAAGACAGAATGGAAGAAGCCTATCTGGACCACTTTTCTTTATTATTATTTGCTTCTTTTTATGGCTGGACTTCCAGCTAATCTAGGGGCTGCTTTATTTATTAAAGGTTTCACAATGAGTAGTTTGATGGTCTTATCTCCTGGGGCAATGGCAGAGCTGGCAGTTCATCAGCCTAGTCAATTAATGAAGATAGGGGCTCCGATTTTCCTACTAGGAATGATTATTTACCTTTTTGTCTACTATACCTACTCACAGGTTGTATTTGTCTTGTATGACCATTTGGATAATGCTAGTTATACTGGTCCTCTGGCTGTATTTAGGGAAAGTCGTTTCTTGATGAAAGGGAACTATTGGCAACGTATTTGGTTAGATTTATCCTTTTTAGGTTGGTTTATTGGGGAATTATTGACCCTTCATTTGTTATCTTTTTTTGTGACTCCTTACTATCATTTATCTAGGACTATTTTCTACGAAAAATTGAAAAAACAAAGACTGTCAGCTGTAGAGTAGCTAACAGTCTTTTATGATTATAGGGAGCTTGTTTTGCGCTTGAAATAGAGGTCGTAAACCAACCAGGAAATCATTATTCCTTGGACAAGCAAGCTGATGACGGAGCCTTCTACACCAAACTTTCCACCAGATAGCCACTCAGGACCAGTGATACCGATTTGAACAAAGGCTTGACCAGCATCGGTGCCGCTGACCGGGAATGCAAAAACATTCCCTTGGAAACAGTTCCACGCAGCGTGTAAGCCACCAATCACCCAAATGTTGCCTGTTTTGAGCATAATGAGGCAGGCAAGAATGGCAAATAGGGTTAAATCCAAAATTGGAATGAGTGAAATAGCATTGTTTCCGAGATGGAGAAATGTGAAGAAGAGGGAAGAAATAATGATACCAATAGGAATATTGTGTTTAGCTGAAAGTGATGAGAACATCCATCCTCTTGTTAGAATTTCTTCTGTCGTACCTTGGATAGACCAGGCAAGGATAAGGATGATAAATTCTCCGACTAATTTTGTAGAGAACTGGATGCTTGTAAATTCAATCGCGCCTAATCCCCACATGATGAGTGTGCAAGTGGTCAGCATTGCAGCTCCGATTCCCCAACCTAGTAGAAAATCTTTTCCCGCCCCTTTTTTGGTAAAACCAAGTCCTGCCCACGGGCTTTTTTCAATATACCGTGCCCATAAAATGACCATCAGACTGATAAAAGCGAAGGCGAACAGTTCAAAACTTACAGAAAGGGTTTCGCTAACTGGGAGTAAAAAGGTTACTGGAGTAAGAATAACCGCTCCTAGTGAATCTCCCACTATCAACAAAATAGTAGCTACAATAGGAGAGGTGAGGATGTTGAGATTGAAAGCTGATTGAGCTTTCTCATTAATAAATTCGGTTTTCATGGGACCTCCTTTTTATAATATACTTTACTAGTTCACTATTCTACCATATTTTTCCAAAGAAGACTAGACCTAATTTCCTAGTATATGGTAGAATAGTACAAAGCTATATAAGGAGAATAGTGTATGGAATTGAATCAATGGCTGAAGTCCTTCCAACTGAAAGATAATCGACTAGTGGGTCCATTTTTTTACGGGACACCTCTTGCGCTTAGATTTGAAATTGGGCCTGCAGATGAAGCAGAAGAATTACCAAGAGCAATCTATCTTGAAAGAGCCTATGCACGTGCAGTGGAACTTTTTGAGCAGGCTAGTTCAGAATACGACTATGTGCTCCTTTCGCTCCTTCGACAGGAAGATAGGGACATAGACACCTACCTCTGGCATTTTTCATCGAAATTTAACTTCGACAAGGTTCCTGAGCCTGAGTTGATAGAAGTGGAGGACTGGACGGGAGATGTGCTAGTCTTTGAGCGCTATCTTTTCCCAGTTACCGACCAAGACCTGAACGCTTTGTTGAGGGAGATTGTCAAAGCCGACCATGGAGGTTTTAACTATCTATCAAGTTCAGTTCTCTTCCTATCTAGTCAGGACAATATCATCTATCATTGCTACGATGATCGGGGAGTTGATATTGCTGTTTTAGATGATGACAAACGTTTGGAGCTCTTTACAGACTGCCATGACCTCCTATTTGACTATGATATGGAGGAGATGGAGAGAAGGGTGAGGGGGGAGGAAATCACTACTAAAGGTGATATATCATCTCTTAGATAAAAGTCCTTCACAAGTGAATACAGGTTCAAAAAATCCACAGTAAAACCTGTGGAAAATATGGTAGAATAGAACAGTAGAGAAGTTCCGAAAGCGGGGTGGAAATCTATTTTGGGAGGTGGCGACTTTATTTTTGATGGAAAGTAAAATTGATAATAGACTTTCAGCGGGGAAGATCTTTTTAGAAGAAAGAGAAAAAAGGCTTAAAGAAAACAGATGTCATAGCTATGGCAGGACTTACCACCAATATTATGGCTCAGATGGGAAAAGATAAGCCTATTACATTTAAGAACTTAGAGAGAATATGCAAAGCACTTGACTGCACACCTAATGATGTATTTTCTTTTGATGATGAGTATAAGGAATAATTAAAAGTTGAAATTAAGGAGGATATCTATATGAAGTTATTTTTATGTTCACATTTTTCAAGCGTTGGTAATTTAATTAAAGAAGAAATTGAAATGAAAAAAGTGGTTTTTGTACCAACTGCTTCTCTTAATGAAGGGTATACTGGATATGTAGGTTCTGCAAGAAAACTATTTAATAAGATGGGAGCAACTGTTACAGAGGTTGACATTTCAAAGGAAGATTTTTCAACTATAAAGTCAGCTTTTGAAGATGCAAATATTATTTATTTTACTGGCGGAAATTCATTTTTTCTAATTGACCAATTACGCAAAACAGGTGTTGATAAATTGTTAAAGGCAGAACTTGAAAATGGAAAACTTATGATTGGTGAGTCAGCTGGCGCTATTATATGTGCACCTAATATTTCTTACATTGAAAGAATGGATGAAAAACCGGAAGGATATTCGCAAAACGATGATAGTGGGCTTAACTTAGTTGACTTTTATGTCTTGCCACATTATCTTACTGCGCCATTCAAGAAAATTACCGCTACTATTTTGAAAGAATTTCTAGATTTGAAGATATGTCCTATTAACAATCATCAAGCTATTATTTCTGATGGTCAGTCATCAAACATAATTGGAGAGCAATAAAAACAAAATAAAAATACTTTATTTTCAAAACAGTAAGTCAAAATGATTTGCTGTTTTTTTGTTGTAAAATTATAACGAGAGGGACTCTTATGGATAATAAAATAAATCTACAAAAAATACAATCAGAAATAGAAGCTAAACAGGCGGAATTAGAAAAATATGAAAAAAAAGATGGTTCAACTTAAAAATTAGGAAAAGCAAATCAAAAAGATGGCAAGCATTGAGGGAAGAAAAAAGAGAACCCACAGGCTGATAGAACGAGGGGCAATGCTTGAAAGCTTTATTGAAGGGGTAAGTGAGAAAAGCAATGAGGAGATAAAAGAAATTTCAAAAAACTGACTGAGCAAACCGTTCTGTTAGGCAGTAAAGATTAAAAAATAAAGACAATAGAAACTGATAACAAGTCAGTTTACTCTATCTGAAAATCTGGCAGGCTATGAAGTGGCTGTAAAAGATATTCTAGAAACAATTTACGATGCTAATCGCTACCAGATTGAACGTGAAAATGATTCGGAAGTGGTTTTTGCCAGAGAAATCAACCCTGATAACTACAATCGCCAAGAGTTTAAGCGTTTGTGGGAAAGTATTCATCACAAGTCCACCTATTATGTGGAGTTTGATGATGAGGAGTTGATTGAAAAGTCCGTTAAGGTTTTAAATGAAGTCCTCTTTGTCAAAAAGCCAAGCTATATGATTACAGAGGCAGAGGCAAGAGAAATGAAGGCTGAACAAGGTTTGGATTTCAAGATTAATAAGGACGGAAAGCGTCAGGCTGAGTTAGACAAGTCATCTATTCAATTCCGCTATGATTTGCTAGGAGAAATCGCCAGTCGCACGGAGTTGAAACGGAAAACAGTTGCCAATATCTTGAAACAGATCTCACCAAGCAAGTTTGACATGTTTGCCTATAACCCTGAGGCATTTATTCAACAAGCTAGCAGACTCATCAATGAGCAAAAGGCGAGTCAAGTGATTGAGCATATCCGCTACAATATCCTAGAGGAAACTTTTGATAGTTCCATTTTTACGGACAATCCTTTGAGTGGTAAGGTGTCAGATGCCAATATGCTCAAGTCTGAGAAGGGCGTTTATAATTATGTGAAGGTTGATTCTGGAACGGAGAGGAAGTTCAAAGAGGACTTGGAGCGATTCGACGATGTCATGGTCTATGCCAAATTGCCTAGCAAGTTTAAGATTTCTACGCCGCTGGGTGATTACAATCCAGACTGGGCTATTGCCTTCCGAGATGGTTCGGTCAAGCATGTCTACTTCGTAGCTGAAACCAAGGGTTCTATGTCAACCTTGCAATTGAAGGGGGCAGAGTTGGCTAAGATTGAGTGTGCTAAGGCCCACTTTAAAGCCTTGAAGGAAAAAGGATTGATTGCGGATGATAGGATTTATGATGTGGTTGATTCCTATGAAAAATTATTAGAAATCGTGAGAGGATAGGTTGCTGAGTAATCCTTCTCGCCACTGAATGAGAATATTTATGGGTGCGTTTCTGTTTTTTACATTTACGATTTGTTATCGGCTGGGCATTGTCGTCATAGTCAAGGCTTTGTTTGGATTTTCAACAAGTGATGATTGCTGATTTGGATAGGAGTTTTGAGC
The DNA here is from genome assembly GCF_044427425.1 of Streptococcus sp. 2018WUSS126. Taxonomy (NCBI): domain Bacteria; kingdom Bacillati; phylum Bacillota; class Bacilli; order Lactobacillales; family Streptococcaceae; genus Streptococcus; species Streptococcus sp. 2018WUSS126. The sequence continues at coordinate 128,728 of NZ_JAOTGB010000001.1, forward strand.
AATTGTATATTGAGTATCTCAGAGTTCGTGTCAATATCTCAGCGCAGTAGTTGATTGGGTTTAACAGTCCAGTGGAGTGAAACAGTTCGGAGAACTGTTTCAGCCCGAGCCTAGAAAGGGAAAAGCGAGGTTAAAGGTTGGAGATAGGATTTGCAAGGCAAATCTCAGCAATTCGTGTTTTACACTCCAAATCTAACCTCTACGACTGATGCGAACAGAGTTCGTTTCTGGTTTTTCTCGTAGAGAAAAACTGGCTTGAAGCCATGGCAAGATAAAAGCCCGTTGTTACGGGCTTTAGTCAAGTAATTATAGCACTAACTTGAACGAAGTTCAGTGAATGTCTTTAGACGTCGCTGGAGGAAACGGCTTATAGCCAGTGTACAAGCCACCCGTTTTCACGGGTGGTTTGTACTTTCTAATTCTTAACCAACAAATTCGTTGATTTCTTTTTCGATGTTGGCGATTTTTTCTTCTGCTTCAGCAAGGGTTTCACCAACCGTTGCGATGTAGAATTTGATTTTTGGTTCTGTTCCTGACGGACGAACTGCAAACCAAGAATCATCTGCCAAGGTGTATTTCAAGACATCTGATGGAGGAGTAGTGAGTTTTTCAATGTTTCCATCTTTGTCTGTCTTAGTTTGAAGGGCAAAGTCTTCAAATACTGCGATGTCAGTTGCGTTGAATTGTGCAGGTGAGTTATCGCGGAATTTAGCCATGATTGCCTTGATTTGCTCTGCACCGTCTTTACCAGAAAGGGTAACAGAGATTGTTTTCTCAGCAAAGTAGCCGTATTCTTTGAAGATTTCATCGATACCGTCGGCCAAGGTCATGCCACGTGAACGGTAGTAGGCAGCAATTTCAGCAACCATAAGTACAGCCTGGATAGCATCCTTGTCACGTACGAATGGTTTGATGAGGTAGCCGAAGCTTTCTTCAAAACCAAACATGTAAGTATGGTTGTGTTTTTCTTCGAACTCTTGGATTTTCTCAGCGATGAATTTGAAACCAGTCAAGACGTTGAACATGGTAGCGCCGTAGCTTTCAGCAATCTTTGTTACCAACTCAGTGGATACGATTGACTTAGCAAGGGCAGCGTTTGCAGGAAGTGTGCCTGCTTGCTTGTGGGCCTCAAGGATGTATTTAGCAATGATAGCGCCGATTTGGTTACCAGAAAGGTTCCAGTATGAACCGTCAGCTTGACGAACTTCAACACCAACACGGTCAGCGTCTGGGTCAGTTGCAAGAAGGACATCTGCACCGACTTCACGGCCGAGTTCTTCCGCAAGGGCAAAAGCAGCTTGGCTTTCTGGGTTTGGTGAAGCGACAGTAGAGAAGTCAGGATCAGCAGTTGCCTGTGCCTCCACAACTTGAACAGACTCAAAACCAGCTTGTGCAAGGGCACGACGAGCCAACATTTCACCCGTACCATGAAGCGGTGTGTAGACAATCTTCATGTCTTTACCGTATTCAGCAATCAATTCAGGGTTGATGTTGAGGTCTTTGAGTTCTTCAAGATATTTAATGTCAGTTTCTTCGCCAAGAACTGTAATCAAGCCATTTTCCTTGCTGGCTTCAAGGTCAGCCAATTCAACTGCAAATGGATTGTCGATGGCACGGATGAAGTTGGTTAATGCATCTGCATCAGCAGGTGGCATTTGTCCGCCGTCTTCACCGTAAACCTTGTAGCCGTTGAATTCTTTTGGGTTGTGGCTGGCAGTCACCATGATACCTGCGATGGCATTGTAATGACGAACTGCAAATGACAACTCAGGAGTTGGACGAAGGCTTTCAAATACATATGATTTGATACCATGTGCTGCCAAAACTTGAGCAGATTCAAAGGCAAATTCTGGAGAGAAGTGACGTGAGTCGTAAGCGATGGCAACACCACGTTTTTTAGCTTCTTCACCCTTAGATTCAACCAATTTTGCCAAACCTTCTGTAGCTTGACGGACAACGAATACGTTGATACGGTTGGTACCCGCACCAATATAACCACGCATACCCGCTGTACCAAATTCAAGGTTTGTATAGAAGGCATCTTCTTTTGTTTTTTCATCCATTGCGACTAATTCTTCACGCAAGTAATCTGGGAGGTCCGCAAAGTCGAGCCATGTCTGATAGTTTTCTTGATAAGTCATCGCATATCTCCTTAAAATTTTTCTATTAAACGCTTTCATTATACCATGTTTGAAAAGAAAAATCACGCTTTCACATGATTTTCTGATATTTATTTTTGAACTTTCTGTAAAACTGGAACGATAGCTATGGTTAAGAGACCGGAGATGGTTAATTCTGCAATAGAATTGAATGAGACGATACTAGCTAGTAACAATTTTATATCCCCAGCATATACATTAGAAAATAGGAAGAAGATACCAGTCAAGACAAAAATTGTATTTGTCAAGGTACCAGTAAGACCTGCTAGTAGGAGCCCCTTTTTGTTTTTCATCAATTTATAAACAAAATATGGTGTAACTCCGATTAAAATACGTGGAACTAAGGCAATCAGGATAGAATTGAAGTTTCCATGTTCTACGAAAGGAGAAAAAACATAGCTCATCGGTGAAATGATGATACTATTCCGAATGATACTCATTATTCCCATAAAACCACCCAGTTGTGCCCCTAAGCGTGGACCGTAAAGAATGGAAGCGATGATGATGGGAATATGGGTAATAGTCGGTTTTATTGGCAAGATAAAATTAGCAAAAATCATCTGACTGACCACTTCAATGACAATCATGATTGTTAGAAATATTGCAAGAGTCGCAACATCCCTGGATTTATTTGTTTTCATTTAGGACCTCCATTACTTTGTTAAGAATCACATCAACCTCGGCCAGAGCGCCTGTACCAAAGTCGCCGCAAGCAAGCAGGGCTTCACGCGGTTTGATTTCCTCAAAGCCGTATTCTGTCAGGGTTTGAAGGTTTTTCTGAGTGGCTGGATTTAGGTACATATTGGTATTCATGGCAGGGGCAACTAGTTTTTTAGTCCCAAGGGGAAGAGCTAGAGCTGTTGCGGTAACCATATTATCTGCCAAACCATGTGCCAATTTCGCGATAGTATTGGCAGAAGCAGGGGCAACTAAAAATAAGTCTGTTTCTTTGGCAATATCGATATGCTTGATAAGAGTAGGATTTTCTTCGACCATGACATCTGTGTGAACCAGATTTTTTGACAAGGATTGGAGAGTCAAAGGTGTGATGAAGTCCATAGCAGAGCGACTCATGAGGACTGTAACCTGATGACCGAGCTTGGTCAATTGGCTGGTTAGGTCAGCTGCTTTGTAGGCTGAAATAGAGCCAGTAACGGCAAGTGTGATATTAGCCATTTTGTTCTCCTTTTTCTAGGGTATTTAAAATGAGCTGAGCAATTTCATCTTTTGTCTGTGCTTGAATTTCCCTTGTTTTATCAACTAAATAGGCAATGTGTTGATTTTCTCCAATATCCTTCAAGTCATTAGCAAGTATATAATCAGCGCCATTTCGTTCAATGCTTTGGCGAGCTACGGCAAATAATTCCTCCTTGGGAACATTAACCAATAGTTTGAAGCCAAAGAGTGTGATAGCTGGATTCCATTTTTTTACATAGGAAATGACCTTAGGAGTTTTTTTCAAGAAAAGAACTTGGTAGTCATCCTTGGATGAAATCTTACTTTCTGTATTCTGTTTTTTTAGTAGATTAGAGATGTCTTCAGTTGCTCTTAGTTCATCTAAACCAGTCATATAAACAGGTGTATAATCGGATACAGCCATGCTATGAATCAGGGCCTGATGTGTTTTGACTAAAGGTTCTAATGTTTCTTTCAAACTATCAACATTTGTGATTTCGATAATGGTTAAATTCTTCTGAGAATTTGGTTTAACAGCCTGTCTTGTAGTCACAAGAGTAACTTCATGACCACGTTTCAAGGCTTGTTCGGCAATGATTTTTCCAAGATTTCCAGAAGCATGGTTTGTAATAGCGCGGACTTGATCGATAGCTTCGCTTGTTCCGCCTGATGTAATCAATAGTTTCATGTTCATATTTTACTAGAATTTCTATTTTTCGTAAAGTTTGCACTAACTCATTTGCTAATAAATCTGTGACACTGGAAAATGATAACACTAATAAAAAATATAAGGATCAGTCTTAGACGGAAGTGTAGAGCTATGATATGATGAGAATACAGTTTTTAAAAATTTGTATCTGTTTAAGTAAGGGAACCTGTAGTTTTTCTGAAAATTCCGTACGTTAGTGAATAAATAGTAAAAAATATGCGAAAATAAGTTGTGGTATGGTATAATGTCCATAAAAAATAAGGAAATTAGGAGCTCTCATGAAAACAGATATTGAAATTGCACAAAGTGTAACCTTGAAACCAATCACAGAAATCGTTGAAAAAGTTGGTATCAGCTTTGATGATATTGAACTTTACGGAAAATACAAGGCAAAATTGTCTTTCGATAAAATCAATGCCGTCAAGGAAAATGCGCCTGGTAAGTTGATTTTAGTAACAGCTATCAACCCAACGCCAGCTGGTGAAGGTAAGTCGACTATTACTATCGGTTTGGCAGATGCTCTTTCTAAAATTGGCAAGAAAACCATGATTGCTCTCCGTGAGCCTTCTTTGGGACCTGTCATGGGGATTAAAGGTGGAGCTGCAGGTGGTGGCTATGCTCAGGTCTTACCTATGGAAGACATCAACTTGCATTTTACAGGCGACATGCATGCCATTACCACAGCAAACAATGCCCTTTCAGCCTTGATTGATAACCATATCCATCAGGGGAATGTGATTGGGATTGATCAACGTCGTATTATCTGGAAACGTGTTGTGGACCTCAACGATCGTGCCCTTCGTAAGGTAACAGTTGGCTTGGGTGGTCCGCTCAATGGTATTCCGCGTGAAGATGGATTCGATATTACCGTAGCTTCTGAAATCATGGCGATTTTGTGCTTGGCGACGGACATCAATGACTTGAAAGAACGTTTGGCAAATATTGTTATCGGTTATCGTTTCGATCGCAGTCCTGTCTACGTGCGTGATTTGGCGGTGGAAGGTGCTTTGACCCTCATTTTGAAGGACGCTATTAAACCAAACCTTGTCCAAACCATCTATGGCACGCCAGCCTTTGTTCATGGTGGTCCATTTGCTAACATTGCCCACGGCTGCAACTCAGTCCTAGCAACAACAACCGCTCTGCGATTGGCCGACTATACCGTCACAGAAGCAGGCTTCGGGGCTGACCTTGGAGCAGAGAAGTTCCTTGACATCAAGGTGCCGAACTTACCTAAGGCTCCTGATGCTGTGGTGATTGTAGCGACCCTGCGTGCGCTTAAAATGCACGGTGGTGTTGCTAAGACAGAACTTTCTGCTGAAAATGTAGAGGCAGTCAAAGCTGGTTTTGCAAACTTGAAGCGTCACGTTGAAAACATCCAGAAGTACGGTATTCCAGCGGTGGTTGCTATCAACGAATTCGTCTCAGATACAGCTGATGAAATTGCCGCTTTGAAAGAACTTTGCGCTGAAATTGGTGTACCTGTCGAGTTGGCAAGTGTTTGGGCAAATGGCGCTGATGGTGGTGTTGAACTGGCTGAGACAGTTGTTGCTACTATTGAAAATAATGTAGCCAACTACCAACGTCTCTACAAGGCTGAGGATAGTTTGGAAGAGAAAGTGACCAAGATTGTTACACAAATCTACGGTGGTACAGGCGTTGTCTTTGAGAAGAAAGCTCGCAATCAGCTGACTGAATTTGTTAAGAATGGCTGGGATAAGTTGCCAGTCTGCATGGCCAAGACCCAATACAGCTTCTCAGATGATCAGTTTGCCCTCGGTGCACCAACAGGATTTGACATTACAGTCCGTGAATTTGTGCCAAAATTAGGTGCAGGCTTTATCGTTGCCTTGACTGGAGATGTCATGACCATGCCCGGTTTGCCAAAAGCTCCCGCAGCTCTCAACATGGATGTGGCAGCAGATGGGACAGCTATCGGCTTGTTCTAACAAGAATGAATATAAAAAATCCGCTCAAAGGCGGATTTTTTGTCTATTCAGAAAGTTTCTCAACCGTTTGATAGGCAAGTAAGCCAAGGAAAATACTCAAGATAGGAAACACCGTCTGGAAGATACCAGTGTTGAATGGTGAATTAAAGAGAAAATGGATTCCAAAGCTTGCACCAATCCAAAATACTCCCTGTGCTTTTGACATGCCTGTATTTTTCGTGAGAAGGGCTACTAAACCAATAGCAAAGAGAAGCGTGAACACCCAATGGGCCCAACCAGCTTGACCAACGCGTTCAAGAATGGTTTCAAAGCCGTCTAACTTATTCATGAACATATCTCTAAAAACAAAGGTGATGTCTTCCACGATTTGGAAACCTAATCCAACAATCACACCGCTTACCAATGCATTTTTTAGTGTCATTTTTCTACAAATAAGCAGTACAAGTAGAACAGTTAGCCCTTTACCGATTTCTTCTGCCAATGGACCTGAAATAGCTGCGCCCCAGTCCTTTAGGAAATTATCACTAGCTTTAACAATTTCGAGTAGGAAATATCCAATAGCTGTATGTCCAAGTTCAGAAAAAGAGATGCTACTTGTTAAGCCTAAAAGCCAGCTAAGCCCTATAACTTGTTTGGAGATGTTATAGCGTTTAGCTAAGGAATATGTCAGCATTAGTAGGGGGACGATGTAAATAGCGACCAAGGAAATTGTGAGGAGAAAGAGAGGATATTTAGCCTCCATACCATTTGGCTTACCGAATTCTCCAAAGATAATTTTGCAACCGTTGACAAATCCAATCGTTGCTAAGACGACTGGAAGATAGGTTTTACACATTTGAAATTTTTCTTTCATAGTTTGACCTTTCTGTGTTAATAAACTAGTGTATGGATACATTGTATCAAAAATGAGTACGTTTTGTCTATAATATACCTATTTTTTATCTAAACCTTCTCAGTTATTGTAATGTTTTTTCCTGCACTAGGACTCCATAATAGGCCGTAGCAGAATTGAGCCAAAAATTTTCTTTTTTGATAGACTAATGTTGAAAAAATAAAAGGAGTATCTTATGGAACAATATGATTTGTTAGTCATTGGTTTTGGAAAGGCTGGTAAGACCTTGGCAGGTAAGCTGTCAGCAGCTGGGAAGAAAGTTTCCTTAGTAGAGGAAAATCCTGCTATGTTTGGCGGGACTTGTATCAATATCGGCTGTATTCCAACCAAAACCCTCTTGGTCGCAGCAGATAAAAACTGGACCTTTGAGCAGGTCATGGAACAAAAAGAAACCGTCACTACTCGCTTGCGGAACAAAAACGAAGCAGTCTTGAAAGGTAGTGGTGCTAGTTTGTATCAAGGACACGCGCGTTTTGTGGCGGATAAGGTTGTGGAAGTGTCAGCTGGTGAGGAATCCATCCAACTGACTGCGGAAACGATTGTCATCAATACAGGTGCTAAGTCGCGCGTGCTACCAATTCCAGGTTTGTTGGATACAGCTCACGTTTATGATAGTACAGGTATTCAGAACTTGGAAACTTGTCCTGACAAGTTGGCTATTATCGGCGGAGGTAACATCGGTCTGGAATTTGCTGGACTCTACAGCAAACTCGGTAGTCAGGTGACGGTTTATGAAGCCAGCTCTGCTATTTTACCAAGAGAAGAGGAAGTGGTTGCTAAGTTAGCCAAGGAGTATATGGAAGAATCTGGCGTGACCTTTGTCTTGGGTGCTAAAATTGAGCAAGTAGCAGCTGCGGGCGAGCAGGTTGTCGTGACGGTCAATGGTGAAACGACAGTCTTTGATGCCGTCCTCTATGCGACAGGTCGTGTGCCAAACACTGCTGATTTGGGCTTGGAAAATACGGCGATTGAGCTTTTGGAAAATGGTGCTGTCAAGGTGGATGACTATTGCGAAACGACAGTTCCAGGTGTCTATGCAGTGGGCGATGTCAATGGCGGTCCACAATTCACTTACACATCCCTAGACGACTTCCGTATCGTCTTTGGCAAGTTGACTGGAACAGGAACTTATAGCTTGAGCCAACGTATGTCTATTCCAACCAGCGTCTTTATCACGCCTGTGCTTTCTCGTGTCGGTCTGACCGAGAAGGAAGCCAAGGAAGCAGGTTACGACTACATTGCCAATGAACTGCCTGTTGCCAATATGCCGCGTGCCCATGTCAATAATGACCTCAAAGGCATTTTCAAGGTTATCGTGGACAAGGAAAGTAAGCTAGTTCTGGGTGCAACACTATTTGGTCGTAATTCAGAAGAGTTGATTAACTTGATTGCTATGGCAATTGACAATAAGATTCCTTATACCTACTTCAAGACGCAGATTTTCACCCATCCGACTATGGCTGAGAATTTGAATGATGTTTTTAATTTTTAATGGATAGACCAATTTTAGGTGCTGAATGACCGTCCGAAAGGGCGGTTTTTTATAATTATCTGTGATTTCTTGGACAGATTGGAATGGGATAAAGATTGGTAATAGATATTGATGAATCAACAACCATTTCGAATACTTGGTTTGTAACATAATAAAAGCCTGTCAATGCAGGCTTGTTTCAGTATGTGTTACTGGTGGTGCTGAGTCGTTTCAATTTGGTCTACTTTGAAAAATGCAGCAAGTGCCACGCAGAAACTAAAGCAGAGCATGAGAACGGTTATTTCACCAGAGTTAGATGTTAGTCCTTCGTTGAATGGAGTATTTAAGAAAAAGTGTGCTAAGACAGCCATCAGCATCCAGAAAAGTCCTTGTTTTTTAGACATGCCGCTATTTTTTGAGACGAGAGCGACCAAACCGACTGCGAATGCAAGGGAGAAGGTCCAGTGAGTTCCGCCAGCGTGAAGCATACGTTCGATAAGAGTGGCGAAGCCATCTGCTTTAGATTTAAAGATTTGTTGGAAGACATAGAGGCCGTCTTCAATAATCTGGAAACTCAAACCTACAATCATACCGCTGACTACGGCATTTTTTAGAGTAAGTTCTTTGAGCAAGAGGAGTACGAGTAGTACAACTAGGCCCTTACCAAATTCTTCATGGAAGGGGGCGGTGACAGCTGCTCCCCAGTTTTGAATAAATGTTTGAGGTGGTTTGATGATGAATAACCAAAAAGCTCCTAAAAGTGTTTGACCAATACCAGAGAAGTAAAAACTAGCTGTTATACCCAAAATCCAACTGAGATGGATAACTTTTTTAGAAATATCAAAACGTTTCGCTACATAACGAATGATAAGAATCATAGGGAGGACATAAAGTGCAACTAAGGAAATAGTTAGAAAGAAGAGAGGATATTTTCCGTCCATTCCATCCGGTTTCCCAAAAAAGGTAAGAAGAACTTTACAGCCAGAGAAAAAACTCCAAACGGCTAAAAAAATAAGTAGCTTCATTTTGTGTTTAGCACAGAATTGTTTCATAAAAATGACTTCCTTTATATTAATTTAGTAGATGTCACCTATCCCTACCGTGCTATAGTTTATCATAGCCATCTTTTTATTATCTCAGGTCTATCTATTTTTTCTCGGTTTTTGTATTCCATGATATAATAAGTAAAATATGTTGGAGGACTATTATATGAAATTGCAAAAGAAAATCATGTTATCTGTTGTTCTTGGTTTGAGCCTTGTTAGTTTGTCTGCCTGTCAGTCAATTTCTAACTGGTGGAAAAATACCAAGGAAGAATGGATTGGTTTGGAGATGACGGTACGGACATACGATGAAAATTCTCAATTGATAGATGAAATGTCTGGTAAGTCCCTATCGATTTCGCGGAATCAGGAATTTGACTCGGTGGATGCCGAAGGCTATTCCAATGCGGATTCGTCGGTCTTGAAGGTGACACTTGGGAATTACGAAATTGACCACGTAGGCTCATCTTTGATTGCAGCAGAAGAAGGTTTGGAAGACTTGTATGCGAAATATCAGACCACAGTAGATATTGCAAATTACGATCGTGCAATTCCGCTTGTTAACCGTATGGTATCTAGTCTCAAAAATGATTTTACAGGTAAGGCAAAGGTGGTTTTGATTCGTTCGCAAAACGGAACACCGCTTGCTACTTATGTAGGTGATAAAGTGTCTCTTTATGCATCTGATGCACCTAAGACTTCTGAACTCTTGATTGATGGCAAACGGTTAATTATCTACCGTTGTGATTATACAATTTATGATAGAGAATTATTGGAGAACTAGATGATAGACATTCGTTCCGCAAGGATAGAGGATGCTGCAGACCTTGTGTCTCTTTATGCTCCTTATGTAGAAAAGACCGCTATTACCTTTGAAACAGAAGTGCCGACTGTCGAAGCCTTTGCAAGTCGAATTGAAAAGACCTTGGAGAAGTTTCCCTATCTGGTTGCAGTTGAAGAGGGCGCTCTTGTTGGTTATGCCTATGCTTCAACCTACTATGCCCGTGCGGCTTATGATTGGACGGTGGAATTATCTGTATATATTCAGCAAGAAGCACGTGGAAAAGGAATTGGAACTCTTCTCTACAATGCTTTGGAAAGGGAACTGACCGCGCGTGGTTTTAAAAATTTCTTAGCCTGCATTGCCCTACCAAACCCAGCCTCTATAGCACTCCATGAGAAGAGGGGCTATGAACAGGTAGCTCATTTCAAAAAAGTTGGTTATAAATTTGATACATGGCATGATATTGTCTGGCTTCAAAAATCTCTTGTAGGTAAGCAAAATGAAAATTGAAGAATTAGAAAAACGCTTGTTGGCTGTGGCGGATGCCAGTCAAGCTCAACCCATGAAAGCCTATATGAAGAATCACTTTGACTTTCTAGGTGTTCGGACACCTGATCGACGGAAAGTTGCTAGGCAATTCTTCAAAGATTTTAAGGCTCCGGGAATTGATTGGGATTTTGTAGAGGCTTGTTGGGCCAGCCCCTACCGGGAGTTTCAGTATGTCGCCATTGATTACCTGGTCACCAAGAAAAAAGATCTAGTCTTAGCTGACCTACCCCGCTTGAAAAAACTGGCTCAAAGCAAGTCTTGGTGGGATAGTATTGATGGATTAGATAAACTAGTCGGTAAGATTGTTTTGGACAATCCAGAGGCCAAGCAGACCATTTTGGAATGGAGTCTTGATGACGATTTCTGGCTGAGACGGATTGCCATTGACCACCAACTCTTGCAGAAAGAAAAGACGGATACGGAACTGTTGGAACAAATCCTGATCAATAATCTCAATCAGACTGAATTTTTTATCAACAAGGCAATCGGCTGGAGTTTGCGGGATTATTCTAAGACCAATCCTGACTGGGTGCGGGCTTTCCTTGACAAATATCGTTCCCAAATGGCAGGCTTGTCCATCCGTGAGGCTAGTAAGTACATCTAGGAGGAGCCATGTCTAAAGTCTATGAATTTGAAGCCCTTATCCATCCAGTACCAGATAAGGGTGGAGCCTATGTCATCTTTCCCTATGATATACGAGAAGAGTTTGGCAAGGGGAGGGTAAAGGTACATGCCAGATTTGATGGTCATCCCTATGATGGCTCCATTGTCAATATGGGAGTTAAGGATGAAGCAGGCAATATCTGTTACATTATTGGCGTTCAAAAGGCTATTCGAGCGGCTATTGGAAAACAAGGCTGGTGATAGAGTACAAGTAACCATTCAAGAACGAATGGAGTAATCAGGCTTGCAAATCCTTGAGATTATGGTAGAATAGATTCATGCGATGAGCCGAGTAGTGGGTGGTGATTAAGGTTCAGCACGCTCCTAAGAGTTCGTGTCAACATCTCAGCGCAGTGGTTGATTGGCAGATTTGTTCGTGGTTTTCACTCCAAATCTGACCTAATCAACTGTGCGGGGGTGGGAAGACGAACTCTTGGTTGACTGGTTGAGTTCTTTCCCACTCCCTTCGACGCTAGGGAGGTCTTCATTAAATTGAAACGCAGGAGCGGACCTTGAATAGTTGTGTGAACCTTCTATTCTCATCGGAAACGATGCCCTTGCCCACCCTTGAGGTGGGCTTTTTTTGCATATTAGTATGTATTTCTATAGGAATGCTATTGGCTCAGCCGAGGAAGTTTTTGTATTTCTCAAAGTTAGAAATAGCAGTTGATATTATGTTTGATGAAGATTGCTTGATAGTCTTTTAAATCTTCTGGATGGAGAGCCTTGACATCGGTCATAGCATAGGTTCGATTGAGAAGCTTATACTTATTTTCTCCAAATTGATGGAAGGGGAGTAGTTGGACTTTGTCAATCTTGAGTTGATTAAAGAGACAGGCGAATTGTTCAGCATCTTCGAGGGAATTATTAAAGTCAGGGATAACAGGGATACGTAGGACGATTTCTTTTCCGATGGAAAAGGCGTATTGGATATTTTGTATGATAAGGTTATTGTTGACGCCGGTGACTTTTCTATGAGAAATTGTATTGTAATGTTTTAAATCAGTATAGATAAAGTCAACGTATTGGATAAGGTCAACAAATTTGCGGTGTTCTACGAAAGCGGTGGTTTCAATAGCGGTATGAAGGCCACGTTTTTTTGCCTCCATAAGAATAGCTTTCGCAAACTCATATTGGGCAAAAATTTCTCCGCCAGACAGCGTGAGCCCACCACCAGATTCTTCATAAAAATCAATATCTTTCATGACTTCGGATATGATGTCATCAACAGATTTTTCTTCTCCCATGATGGTCATTTTTTTACTAACAGCATCAAGCATGGGTTCAGGTTTTCGTTGTTGAGATTCTGGATTTGCACACCAAGGACAGCGTAGGGGGCAGCCTTTCAAGAAAACTGTCGTACGTATACCTGGACCGTCATGGAGTGAAAAATGTTGAATGTTAAAAATAATGCCTTTTCGTGTATTCATGCTCTTTCTCCTTTTCGATTAATTTGATTTTATCACACAAAAGAAAGTTTTACAATTACGAACGTAAGTTAAAAAGTTGCAAATAGTTGAAAAAGAGTCAAAATTTGATAGAATAATGATGAGGTGATGAAATGGAACGATTAGATAAAATTATACAACTGGTATCACAACATGAAAAAATAGATGTCAATAGTTTGGCGGAGCAACTGGACGTTTCTAAGGTAACCATCCGTAAAGATTTGGATAAGTTAGAATCAAAAGGTTTATTACGTAGAGAACACGGCTATGCTGTTCTAAATAGTGGCGATGACCTCAATATTCGGATGTCCTTTCGCTATGACGTAAAAAAACGAATTGCAAAAGAAGCAGCAAATCTTATTGCCGACAATGAAACGATTATGATAGAGTCTGGGTCAACTTGTGCTCTCTTGGCAGAAGAAATTTGCAAAACCAAGAGAAATGTGACCATCATAACAAATTCTTATTTTATAGCCAATTATGTGCGACAATATGATAGCTGTCAGATTATTTTATTGGGTGGTGAGTTTCAAAAAGATTCCCAAGTAACAATTGGGCCGCTCTTACATAAAATGATTCAGTTTTTCCATGTTGATAAGGCTTTTGTAGGAACTGATGGCTATGATAGTGAGCATGGTTTTACAGGTAAAAACTTAATGCGAAGCGAAGTAGTACAGTACATGTCTGATGTTGCTGAAAACATGATTGTGCTAACAGATTCTAGTAAATTTACAAAACGAGGGACAGTACGCAGATTTGGTTTAAGTCAAGTTGCTCAGGTCATTACAGATACGTCGATTTCTGAAGATCTTGTTAAAGAATTAGAAAATGCTAGAGTCACAGTAAGGCTAGTTTAGGTTGGGGGCAGTATGAAGCAAGAAAAAAGAAGGCAGTTGGCAAAAATAGCCTATCTTTATTACGAAGAGGGGAAAAGCCAAGCTGAGATTGCTGCTGAGACAGGAATTTATAGAACGACAGTCAGTAGAATGTTGACCAAGGCTAAGTCAGAAGGCATTGTAAAAATAGAAATTCAAGATTTTGATAGGCGCCTATACCGACTTGAAAAATATGTTCAAGAAAAATATGGATTAAAAGGTTTAGAACTGGTTGAAAACAGCACCGATGAGGACCAGCTTGATTTAGAAAATCGTCTGGCACAGGCTGCAGCCGATATGCTTACCAATCTAATTGATGATGGAAAGAAAGTTGGTTTTTCATGGGGGAGAAGCCTCAGTCTTATTGTAGATAAGATAGGGAATCATCGTATGAAAGGTGTCAAATTTGTTCCAATAGCTGGCGGTCCAAGTCATATCCACGCACGTTATCATGTGAATACTCTGATTTACGATATGGCCAATAAATTTCGTGGAGAATGTAGTTTTATCAATGCGACGATTATCCAGGAGAATCAAGAACTCGCTCAAGGTATTCTTTCTTCTAAATATTTCGAGGAGCTACGTGCTGACTGGAAGGACTTAGATGTAGCAGCAATCGGTATTGGCGGCCGAGTCGATGAAAAAAATCGTCAGTGGTTAGACATGTTGACGACAGATGATTTTCAAGCCTTGTCAGATGAAGGTGCAGTCGGTGAAACCTGCTGTCGTGGCCTGAATCAATACGGTCAAGCTGTCGTTGAGGATTTGCAAAAGAGGACCATTGCCATCTCTTTAGATGATTTAAAAGAAGTTCCCGATACCATAGCTCTTGCATATGGGGAGGAAAAGGCCCAAGCCATTTTAGCTGTATTGCGAGCTGGCTACATTCATCATCTGGTAACAGATGAACGAACCATCGTAAAAGTTTTAGAACTGGATAATGATGAGTACGTCCATACAAATTAGCAAGAGAATACTTCAATCGCTTAAAGCTGGTTGAAGTATTTTTTATCCTCAAATATGCACAAAAGTGCAAAAATAAATTAAAACAGAAAATGTTCTATAAATATATTTACGCTATAAAGAGAAAATGATATGATTTACTTACGAAAGAAATATAATAACTTACAAACAAAACAAATTGGAGGAAAAGAAATGGAAATGATTATTGCAGATCAATTGATCATGGGATTGATTATTTATGCTGGAGATGCGAAAAGTCACGCCTACCAAGCTTTGTCGCTTGTTAAAGCAGGTGAAGAAGAGCGAGCAGAAGAGGAATTAGAATTAGCAGATGCAGCATTATTAGAAGCTCACAATATGCAGACAAAATTCTTAGCACAGGAAGCTGGGGGAGCAAAATCTGATATTACAGCACTATTTGTCCATTCGCAAGATCATTTGATGACATCTATTACAGAAATCAATTTGATTAAAGAAATCATTGATTTGCGGAAAGAACTAAAAAAAGTTGGCTAAAACAAAAAAATTATATTTAGGAGGAAACCGAAATGGTTAAAATCGCTCTATTTTGTGCCGCTGGTTTTTCTACAGGTATGTTGGTAAACAACATGAAGATTGCAGCAGCAGACGCAGGTGTCGAAGTAGAAATCGACGCGCATTCTCAAGGGAAAATTGCAGATTACCTTGACGAAATCGATGTAGCTTTACTGGGACCACAAGTAGCATATACGCTTGATAAGTCAAAAGCGCTCTGTGATGAAAAGCAAGTCCCCATTGCCGTGATTCCAATGGCAGACTACGGGATGTTGGACGGGAAAAAAGTTCTTCAATTGGCACTCAGCATGGTTTCATAAAGGAGTATGGTCATGTCCAAAATTGATACACAAAAAATTATTGTCCCAATCATGAAATTTGTGAATATGAAAGGGATCATCGCTCTAAAAGATGGTATGTTGGCTATCTTGCCTTTAACAGTAGTTGGTAGTATTTTCTTAATTTTGGGGCAGTTGCCTTTTGAAGGCTTAAATGCTGCAATAGCTTCTATATTTGGAGCGGAATGGACTGAACCGTTTATGCAAGTCTATAGCGGAACCTTTGCAATTATGGGCTTGATTTCTTGTTTTGCGATCGGCTATTCTTATGCCAAAAATAGTGGAGTTGAGCCTCTCCCTGCGGGCGTACTGTCCTTGTCTTCATTCTTTATCCTCTTGAAATCTTCTTATATCCCAGTTGATGGAGAACCAATCGGTGATGCCATCGCAAAAGTATGGTTTGGTGGTCAAGGAATTATCGGTGCGATTATTATTGGTTTGGTAGTGGGCGCTATCTATACGACTTTTATTCAGCGTCATATTGTTATCAAGATGCCTGAACAAGTACCGCAAGCTATTGCCAAGCAGTTTGAAGCTATGATTCCAGCTTTTGTCATCTTTTTGCTATCTATGATTGTCTATATTGTTTCCAAGATGGCGACAAACGGTGGTACATTCATTGAAATGATTTACGATGTGATTCAAGTGCCACTACAAGGTTTGACAGGTTCATTACCAGGTGCGATTGGAATTGCTTTCTTCATTTCCTTCCTCTGGTGGTTTGGTGTACATGGCCAGTCAGTTGTCAATGGTGTCGTTACTGCTTTACTATTGTCAAACCTCGATGCCAATAAGGCCCTTTTAGCAGCAGATAAATTGTCTCTGGAAAATGGTGCCCACATCGTGACCCAACAATTCTTGGATAGTTTCTTGATCATGTCAGGTTCAGGTATTACCTTTGGTATTGTTTTTGCAATGCTATTTGCCGCAAAATCAAAACAATATAAGGCTCTTGGTAAGGTAGCGGCCTTTCCTGCACTCTTTAACGTTAATGAACCAGTCGTCTTTGGTTTCCCAATTGTGATGAATCCTGTTATGTTCTTACCATTTGTTTTGGTACCGATCTTAGCGGCTTTCATTGTCTACGGTGCAATCTCAATAGGCTTTATGCAACCATTTTCAGGTGTGACCCTACCATGGTCTACCCCAGCAATCATTTCTGGTTTTATGGTGGGTGGTTGGCAAGGTGCAGTTGTTCAAATCATTATTTTAGCTGTCTCAACTATTGTTTATTTCCCATTCTTCAAAATCCAAGATAAGATTGCCTATGAAAGTGAAATGAAAGAAACAGTTTAGTCAATGAGGTCAGACAAAAGAGTTGCACAAATGTGCAGATGGCTTCGGAAATCTTAGCTCTCACTAGCATCAATTGACAATAACCCCTATTACAGGATATACTTAATTTACAAACGAAACAAAATTAAGTTTCGAAAGAAAGGGTGAAACTATGAAAACAGTGACTGAAGTAGCTGGCACTAGCATTAAAACTGAGTATTTTGGAAGTCTGACAGATCGGATGAACAAATACAGAGAAGATGTCCTTGATAAGAAGCCCTATATTGACGCGGAACGGGCTGTTTTAGCAACAAAAGCCTATCAAGAACATAGAGAAAAGCCCAATGTATTAAAAAGGGCCTATATGCTCAAAGAAATATTGGAGAACATGACGCTTTATATTGAAGAAGAAAGTCTGATTGCAGGTAACCAAGCTTCTTCAAATAAAGATGCTCCCATCTTCCCAGAATATACCTTAGAGTTTGTATTGAATGAATTGGATTTATTCGAAAAACGGGACGGGGATGTCTTCTATATTACCGAGGAAACCAAGGAGCAGTTGCGCAGCATCGCTCCATTCTGGGAAAAGAACAATCTTCGTTCACGTGCAGGTGTCTTGCTTCCAGAAGAAGTTCAAGTTTATATGGAAACTGGCTTCTTTGGTATGGAAGGTAAGATGAACTCTGGCGATGCCCACTTGGCTGTCAATTACCAAAAGGTATTGGAACAAGGTTTGCGTGGTTTTGAGGATCGAGTTCGTGAAGCAAAGGCTAATCTCGATTTGACGGATCCTGCAAGTATTGATAAATATCATTTCTATGATTCAATCTTTATCATCATTGATGCGGTGAAAGCATACGCAGATCGTTTTGTCGCCTTGGCTACTGAATTGGCAGAGAAAGCTCCAACCGCTCAACGCCGTCAAGAACTACTGGAGATTGCACGGATTTGTGCGAAGGTGCCGTATGAACCTGCTGAAACATTTGCAGAGGCAGTGCAATCTGTCTGGTTTATCCAGTGTATCTTGCAAATCGAGTCAAATGGACATTCTCTATCCTATGGACGTTTCGACCAATACATGTATCCGTATGTGAAAGCTGATTTAGAAGCAGGACGTGAAACGGAAGACAGCATCGTCGAACGCTTGACTAACTTGTGGATTAAGACCATTACTATCAACAAGGTTCGTAGTCAATCACATACCTTCTCATCTGCTGGTAGTCCCCTATACCAAAATGTAACCATTGGTGGACAAACACGTGATAAGAAGGATGCTGTCAATCCACTTTCTTACTTAGTATTGAAATCTGTTGCCCAAACACACCTGCCACAGCCAAACTTGACTGTTCGCTATCATGCAGGCCTAGATGCTAAATTCATGAATGAATGTATTGAAGTCATGAAACTTGGTTTTGGTATGCCCGCCTTCAACAACGATGAAATTATCATTCCATCCTTTATAGAGAAAGGTGTCTTGGAAGAAGATGCCTATGACTACAGTGCGATTGGCTGTGTAGAAACGGCTGTTCCTGGTAAATGGGGATACCGTTGTACAGGTATGAGCTATATGAACTTCCCGAAAGTTTTATTGATTACCATGAATGATGGTATCGATCCTGCATCAGGTAAACGGTTTGCACCAGCCTTTGGTCACTTCAAAGATATGAAATCCTTTGAAGAGCTTGAAACGGCATGGGAAAAGACACTTCGTCATCTAACACGGATGAGTGTTATCGTTGAAAATGCAATTGACATTGCTTTAGAAAGAGAAGTACCAGACATTCTCTGCTCGGCTCTGACAGATGACTGTATCGGTCGTGGCAAGCACCTGAAAGAAGGCGGAGCGATTTACGATTACATTTCTGGTCTGCAGGTTGGCATTGCCAATTTATCTGATTCTCTAGCAGCAATCAAAAAATTAGTCTTTGAAGAAGGACGATTGACTCCAGAAGAATTGTGGCATGCTTTGGAAACAGACTATGCTGGGGAGCGTGGTAAAGAAATCCAGGAAATGTTGATTGAAGATGCACCAAAATATGGTAACGATGATGATTATGCAGACCAATTGGTAACAGCAGCGTATGATATTTATATCGATGAGATTGCCAAATATCCAAATACTCGCTTTGGTCGTGGTCCGATTGGTGGTATCCGTTATTCAGGTACATCATCCATTTCAGCAAACGTTGGACAAGGGCGTGGTACCTTGGCAACTCCAGATGGTCGAAATGCAGGTACACCGTTGGCAGAAGGTTGTTCTCCATCACATAATATGGATAAAAATGGACCGACATCCGTTTTGAAATCAGTTGCCAAATTACCAACGCATGAAATTGTTGGAGGCGTTCTGCTCAATCAGAAGGTCAATCCACAAACACTTGCCAAAGAAGAAGACAAACAAAAATTAATTGCCCTCTTGCGGACATTCTTTAACCGCTTGCATGGCTATCATATTCAGTACAATGTTGTCTCTCGAGAAACCTTGATTGATGCACAACTACATCCTGAAAAACACCGTGATTTGATTGTCCGTGTAGCAGGTTATTCAGCATTCTTCAATGTATTGTCGAGAGCAACACAAGACGACATCATTGGTCGTACAGAACATACATTGTAAAAGAGGTTATTATTATGGAATTCATGCTGGACACCTTAAATATAGAGGAAATACGAAAATGGGCTGAGGTTTTACCCCTTGCGGGGGTGACCTCAAACCCAACGATTGCGAAGAAAGAAGGTGACATTGACTTTTTTGAACGTTTGCACCTTATCCGTGACATCATCGGTCCAAATGCTTCACTACATGTGCAAGTTGTGGCAAAGGATTATGAAGGGATTTTGGCAGACGCTAAAAAAATTCGTGAATTGGCACCGAAAAATGTCTATATTAAGGTTCCGGTAACGCCTGCTGGTTTGGCTGCTATGAAAACATTGAAAGCGCAAGGCTATCAGATTACAGCAACAGCGATTTATACCGTTTTTCAGGGCTTGCTAGCTATTGAAGCGGGTGCAGATTACTTGGCACCATACTACAATCGTATGGCCAATCTGAATATTGATTCGAATGCGGTCATCGCTCAGTTATCAGAAGCAATTGACAGGGAGTGTTCGGAAAGTAAAATTTTAGCGGCGTCATTCAAAAATGTGGATCAAGTGAACCAAGCATTTGCAAATGGGGCGCAGGCTATTACGGCAGGTGCAGATGTATTTGAAGCAGCCTTTTCTATGCCATCCATTGAAAAGGCGGTAAATGATTTTGCAGATGATTGGTCTGCCATTCATGGAAGATATACTATCTAAACAGTTCTATATAATAAAATAAGGGGGCACTATGAAACAATTCTCAGGTCTTTCACGCACTATCCAAGGAAATCATCTTTTAGACACTTGTGCGATTGACATTTTGAAAATAGGTCATCGCCCCCTTGTTTTATGTGCAAAACAGGAGTATAATACGACTGTAGAAAACTTTGTGAAAGTCTTAACTTGTCACGGACTCATTGTTAAAATAGCCTATATAGAGGAGTGGGACCAGAACTTGGTTGAAGAATGTGGGGAAGTTGGTTTCCGACATTGTGCAGACCATATTATTGGCATTGGTAATAGTTCTGTGGCAGCTTGTACAAAGTCTGTTGCGGATTTACTAGACTTGCCAGCCGTTCTTATACCGACTTCACCGTTTACCACTCTGCCTCGGCTATCGGTGGAAAATATGAAAAGAGAGCGACCATTGTTTAATGAGTCCATCCAGCTAATTATCGCGGATAGGGACCAATTATTGACACAACCTACCACGGAGTTGATGAATGGAGTGGTCAATACTCTTCTTTATCTAGCAGCCATAAAAGAAGTAAAAAGAAATCATCTATTCAGTCTGATAGATGATATTCTTATCAGAGGTTTTGAGAGCGTTTTATTTAATAATAGCCTTCAAGCTATAGAGGATTTTGAAGCCCGGATATTATCAAAAGAAGTACAAGATGTCTTAGAAGTTCTTTCTACTTGTGTAACATTAGACCTACCTAGTGATGCTTGGGACGTGATTCAACAAATAGAATCAAAGCTCAGCGAAAGAAGAGAGGATTTAGTGGATGAGCCATTGAAACGAAATCTTGTCCTCTATTTGCTTTTGATCTATTTGACTCAGGAATCAGAAGAATTTCAAGCCAGGCTGAAGTGGTGTCAACAGTTGCTTTTGTCTGCTAACTCTAGCAATCTATTGTCGCTGGAGGTAGTTTTCAAGGAAATTGCACTAGAGATGGGAGAAGATTGCTCGACACGTTGCTAGTAGGCATCGCTGTACAATGGCAATATTTAAAATGCGGGCTCATACCTCTTGCTTTCGGCAATGCTAACTGTCGTTTATTACTCAATATAACACTATCTATTATTTCAAGGAGGAATTCTTATGAAAGTATTTGCAAGTCCATCTCGCTATATTCAAGGTAAACATGTCCTTTTTCAAGGTGCAGAAGCTATCGGAAAATTGGGAACAAAGCCTTTAATTCTTTGTGATGATTTAGTATATGGGATTGTCGGTGAGAAGTTTTTGTCCTATCTCGTTGAAGAAGGGATGCAAGTCCATCGTGTTGCCTTTAATGGAGAAGCATCTGACAAGGAAATCCAGCGCGTCGTAGAAATCGGAAAAGAACAAGCTAGTGACGTCGTAATCGGTCTAGGTGGTGGCAAGACGATTGACTCAGCCAAGGCGATTGCTGATTTACTAGGGGTACCAGTCGTCATTGCTCCAACCATTGCTTCAACAGATGCTCCGACATCTGCTTTATCTGTCATTTATTCTGAAGAAGGGGCGTTTGAACGCTATATTTTCTATAAGAAAAATCCAGATCTTGTCTTGGTAGATACAGCGATTATTTGTCAAGCACCGCCACGTCTTTTGGCTTCTGGCATTGCGGATGGCTTGGCGACGTGGGTAGAAGCGCGTGCTATTTTACAAAGCAATGGAACAACAATGGCAGGAGGAGGTCAGACGCTTGCTGGTATCGCTATTGCACAAGCCTGTGAACAAACACTCTTTGAATACGGACTTCAAGCCATGGCCAGCTGTGAAGCCAAGGTTGTGACAGCTGCTTTAGAAAATATTGTTGAAGCAAATACCTTGCTAAGTGGTTTAGGCTTTGAAAGTGCAGGTTTGGCTGCGGCGCATGCGATACACAATGGATTTACCGCCTTGGAGGGAGACATTCACCATTTGACACATGGTGAAAAAGTGGCTTATGGGACCTTGACCCAGCTCTTCTTGGAAAACCGTCCGAAAGAAGAATTGGAAAAATACATCCGTTTCTATCAAGCCTTGAATCTTCCAACAACTTTGGAGGAGTTACATTTGGCTGATGCTAGTTATGAAGATCTATTGAAAGTCGGCCAACAAGCGACGATTGAAGGAGAAACAATTCACGGTATGCCATTTGCTATTTCAGCAGAAGATGTAGCAGAAGCTCTGATGGCTGTTGACTACTATGTTCGCTCATTAGATAAATAAGAAGAGCATTCACAGTTGAGCATGTCCATCTAAACTTGGAATAGAGGTTCGAAGTAATTGCCTTGGGAAATTCTTTCTCAGGGCTTTTCATTTGAAAAAATTATGATATAATTGTTAAATATAAAATATTTAGAAAATTTTGAAGAATTGACTTAAAGGAGATTTCTATGGCCTATGTAGTAGCTGTTGTTGGTGCCACTGGTGCAGTCGGTGCCCAAATGATTAAAATGTTGGAAGAGTCAACATTTCCAATCGAGAAAGTACGTTTCTTGGCTTCTGCTCGTTCAGCAGGCAAGACCTTGCAGTTTAAGGGACAGGATATTGTCATTGAAGAAACAACAGAAACAGCCTTTGAAGGAGTGGACATTGCCCTCTTCTCAGCTGGTGGCTCTACATCTGCCAAGTATGCTCCTTACGCAGTAAAAGCAGGAGCTGTAGTAGTTGACAATACCTCTTACTTCCGTCAAAATCCAGATGTGCCTTTGGTTGTTCCTGAGGTGAATGCTCACGCGCTTGATGCCCACAATGGTATCATTGCTTGTCCAAACTGTTCAACTATTCAAATGATGGTTGCCTTGGAACCTGTTCGTCAGAAATGGGGCTTGGAGCGGATCATCGTATCTACTTATCAGGCAGTTTCTGGAGCTGGTATGGGAGCTATCTTGGAAACGCAAGCTCAATTGCGTGCAGTCTTGAATGATGGTGTTGAGCCAAAAGCTGTAGAAGCAAACATTCTTCCTTCTGGAGGCGATAAGAAGCACTACCCAATCGGTTTCAATGCGATTCCGCAAATCGACCTCTTCACTGAAAATGACTACACTTATGAAGAGATGAAGATGACAAAAGAGACTAAGAAAATCATGGAAGATGACAGTATTGCTGTTTCTGCAACCTGCGTCCGTATTCCAGTCTTGTCAGCTCACTCTGAGTCTGTTTACATCGAAACTAAAGAAATTGCACCGATTGAAGAAGTGAAGGCAGCTATTGCATCCTTCCCAGGAGCAGTTTTAGAAGATGATGTGGCTAATCAAATTTATCCGCAAGCGATTAATGCTGTTGGTAGCCGTGATACCTTTGTTGGTCGTATCCGTAAAGATTTGGATAAGGAAAACGGTATTCACATGTGGGTTGTTTCTGACAACTTGCTCAAAGGTGCTGCATGGAACTCTGTTCAAATCGCTGAAACCCTTCATGAGCGTGGTCTAGTTCGTCCAACGGTAGACTTGAAATTTGAATTGAAATAATTTCATTAACCAAAAGTACACAAAAGGCTGCACTCAGCCTTTTTTAGCAACAATCAGTAAGAGAGGAAGCCTATGTCTATTCAAGATTTACGTGATGTAAAAATTATTACAGCAATGATTACCCCTTTCAAAGAAGATGGCTCGATTAATTTTGAAGTTTTACCCGAGTTGATTGAGCATCTGTTGTCCCATCACACAGAAGGGATTTTATTAGCAGGAACAACTGCCGAAAGTCCAACCCTGACACACGAAGAAGAACTGGAACTATTTGGTGCTGTGCAAAAAATTGTCAACGGTCGTGTTCCCTTGATTGCAGGTATTGGTACAAACGATACGCGCGACTCAATTGAGTTTGCCAAAGAAGTGGCGGCATTCGGCGGCTTTGCGGCAGGTCTTGCCATTGTGCCTTACTACAACAAACCCTCTCAAGAGGGAATGTATCAACACTTCAAGGCTATTGCGGATGCCTCTGATTTGCCAATCATTATCTACAATATCCCAGGTCGTGTCGTGGTTGAAATGACGCCAGAAACCATGTTACGTTTGGCTGAGCATCCAAACATCATCGGTGTTAAAGAGTGTACAAGCCTTGCCAACATGGCTTACCTAATTGAGCATAGACCTGATGACTTCTTGATTTATACAGGTGAGGATGGCGATGCTTTCCATGCAATGAACTTGGGAGCAGATGGTGTGATTTCTGTTGCATCTCACACGAATGGTGATGAGATGTATGAAATGTTTACAGCCATCGAACAACAAGATATTCGAACAGCAGCTGCTATTCAACGCAAATTCATTCCGAAAGTCAATGCCCTCTTCTCATATCCAAGTCCTGCACCAGTTAAGGCAGTTCTCAACTATCTTGGATTTGAAGTTGGTCCACTCCGCTTGCCGTTGGTTCCATGCCCAGAAGAAGATGCCAAACGCATTATCAAAGTAGTCGTTGACGGCGACTACGAAGCAACTAAAGCGACTGTGACAGGAGTCGTACGACCAGATTATTAAAACAGTCAGGGAAGTGACTGTTTTAACCCGAGCCTGAAAATACGAAAGCGAGGCTTGTTCGGGGAACTGTTTCAGCAGGTCACCAAGAAATACGAAAGTGACCACAGAAGACCCGAGCTCAAAAAACCGAAAGCGAGGACAGTCTACGGATAGACTGTTTTAACCCGAGCCTGAAAATATGAAAGCGAGGCTTGTTCGGGGGATACGAGTAGACCGGTGGTCTATTCGTACCTGAGCTTGAAAATAAAAAAGCGAAGTATTTTAACGTGAGTTAGAGCATAAAGAGTGAGGAATTTGGAAAACGATTAACCAAGTGGAGCTTCTTGTCCTCTTCGTCGGTTTATTTAATTTTACACAAGCACATCGGTTATCTGGTGTGCTTTTCCAGTTGCAAGCCTTTTCATTTTTTTGGCATTCTTGATATAATAACTAAAAACGATAAAAGGATTAAGTATGAATATTGTTATTATAGGCGCCTCCTTTGCTGGTTTAAGCGCAGCTTTGGAATGTCGAAAATTGTATCAAAATGCTCATATAACGCTAATTGATAGAGAAAAAGATGTGGCTTACTTTCCAAATACCTTGAATTGGAAAGTGGCAGGAAAAATTGCTGGTTGGGAAGAAGCGAAGATTTCTTTGTTCAGTGAGGTGCAGCATGCAGCTATTTCTTGTCTTTTTGAAACAGAATGTCTCGCAGTTTATCCCGAAATGCGAAAGGTAAAGATACGGCATCATCAAGATATAGGTGATATTATTTATGACCGACTAATATTGGCTATGGGAGCTAGTCAGACATGGGAATGGGGAACGGAAGACCTTCAAGACTATCTAATTCGTTCAAAAACGCTATCTCAAGCACAAGCTAGTCTAGAGAAATTGACAGATGCAAAAACAGTTGCAGTGATTGGGGCAGGACAGATTGGTTTGGAAAGCTTGGATGCACTTAGCCAGTTGGATTTGAATTTGCATGTGTTTGAAGCGCAAGATTCGCTCCTTGCAAAGTACGTTGATGAGGATATGATTGCGCCGATTCGTCAAGAGATAGAAAAAAGAGGAATCCAACTTCATTTATCCGAAACAGTCAATCAGATAACGATTGATACTCAGGAAGAACAGCTGGTTTGTCATACAGTCACAGGTAACTATCAAGCTGATTTAGTCTTACCATCCACCAATTTGACGCCCAATATTCAGCTAGTGAAAGATAGGCTAAAAGTGACTGCAGAAGGGACTGTATGGGTGGATGAGTTTCTTGAAACAAGCCAAGAGAATATTTTTGCTGTAGGTGATTTGGTTAGTCTCCCAGTAGATTATTTTGGACAGGCATATCTTCCAATGATTCATCATGCGATTATGACAGGGAGGATGGCTGCTCGAAATTTGCAAAAGAGGATTGCTCCTATTAAGAGAGTCCAGCGGATTGTTTCTAGTCATGTATTTGGTTATTATATAACTAGCCTTGGCTTGACCGAGAGCGAAGCGAGCTTGTGGTTAGAGAGTAAATCAATTCGGATTAAAAGGCCATATAGCCAGTGGGAACCAACTTTAGTAGATTTCAAACTAATTGTCGAAGAAACGAGTGGACGCATCATAGGGGGACAACTCGTTTCTACTGCAGATTATATTGAGCAGATGGATGTACTGTCTCTTGCGATTTCAAAGGATTTGACCGTCTTTGACTTGGTAGAACATTCTTGGCTCTGTCTTCCTGGAAATACTCCTCTGGTTCCCTTCATCGTAGAGGCCGCTCAAGAGTATATTCGGCAATTTTATCAGGTTGATGGGGAGGGTGTCTATGCGGATTGATTCCTTATTGGAAAAGCGTGAGCGCGCCATTTATCAGCTTCTCCTCTACTTAGAAGATAGGAAAGAGGCACCATCACTAAAAGATATTTGTTACTATTTAGAATTGTCAAAATCAACTCTTCTTCGCTATATTGTATCTTTCAATGAAGAAGCAGAAGTAACCGACTTGGAACTCTCTTTTCAACTCGAAGATGAAAAGGTCTTTTTGAAGAAAAAGGCCAGTTTGAGTCTTCATCGTATCCTAGCCTATCTCTGTCAAACCAGTACCAAATATCAAATTATTGTTTATTTATCTGATAAGGAAGAGGTCTCTATTCAACAGCTGGCTCAAGAATTGCTGATAAGCGAAGCGACTCTGAATCGCCATCTTGCTTCTTTGAACCAGATATTGGCAGAATTTGGTATTGGAATCAAAAGCGGTCGTCTAAAAGGTAGTGAGCATCAAATACGGTACTTTTTACATCAAATGTTGAGCTTGACTACTAGGAGAGCGGAATTACAAGAAGAGTTTGTGCTTGGGAAACTAGAGGCCTTATTGCCGGTTTTCGAACGCTTCTATCAATCGCCGCTCAATCCCAAGCAAGCCCATCGTCTTTTATTGTGGTTAATGATTTCACAGCAACGCTCTCGATTGCGACAGCTAGATTTTAAGCCCCTTTATAAATTGATGGAACCCTATCAAGAACATAAGTTTTACCGACGTTTGAGAAAGATGTATTTTACACTAAGTCAGCAACAATCCACCTCTTTTCAAGAAGGGGAGATTATGGCGTTGTTTGCTTTCCTGTTTAGTCATTTCATTTTAGCGCCACATCAATTAGAGCAGGTTCTTGGTTTCGGTGGGCCGATTATGGAAGCTACCTCTTTGGCTCTTCAGAAATTACGGTTATACTTTGAGGAAAATTTACCAGTCTCAGAAGAAGCGCTCTATCATTTGAACCAAATTATGAGCCAGCTATACTTCTTTTATTCTTCCGTTGAACTGGAAGAAGTAGAAGCTTCTAGTTTTTATCCAGAAGCAGAAGACTTGCTAAAAGACGTCTATAAATCAGTTTTTCATAGAAAAGTCGATAAAGAAATAAGGAACTCTTATCTGACAAATATTGCGGATTTGTATATTTATTTTGGTCAGGTCCAGCCTATACAGGTCAAGGTTGCTTTTGCTTCTTCCCTACATGAGGTTCTATCCTATCCTCTCTTGTTGCAACTAAGGGAGAAGTTAGAAGGCAATCGTCAGGTTCTTATTGAGCCCTATCAAGCAGGGTATGACTATGATTTGATCATTACAGATTACCTCGAAAATACAAGCCTTCCAATTTATTGCCTAGGAAATCGATTGAAAATCCAAGACATTGTACAATTAAAGGCATGGATACAGGATATATACCATCAAAAGTCCTGTCAATCAGAGATTATGGCGACCAAAACTTCTTTTCCTATCGAGCATCGCTAGACAATGTCAGATAGTCTTTGTGAAAAATGTAAGTGCATTTAACCTTGAAAAATTTATTTTATAAACTCTGATAACAGTTGATAGAATCATCTTTCTAGCCACTGCTTATCAGATTTTTTTATCTTTTTGAAAAAAATGATAGGAAAAATTCACAAGAATGGGTTAGAATAGAATTACCAAGAAAACGGAAGCGTTTTCAAAAAAAGATAAACAAACAGGAGGGAGACCTATGTCTACTGAAAAATACATCATGGCCATTGACCAAGGAACTACAAGTTCACGTGCCATTATCTTCAATAAAAAAGGTGAAAAAGTTGGCAGTTACCAAAAAGAGTTTACGCAAATTTTTCCTAAACCAGGTTGGGTTGAACACAACGCCAATGAAATTTGGAATTCTGTTCAGTCTGTGATTGCAGGGTCCTTTATCGAAAGCGGTGTTCGTCCTGATCAGATTGAAGGAATTGGTATTACCAACCAGCGTGAAACAACCGTTGTCTGGGATAAGGAAACAGGTCTTCCAATTTACAATGCCGTTGTCTGGCAATCTCGGCAAACAGCTCATATTGCTGACCAGCTGAAAGCGGATGGTCATGCAGACATGATTCATAAAAAGACTGGACTTGTAGTCGACGCCTACTTCTCAGCAACCAAAGTTCGTTGGATTTTGGACCAAGTTCCTGGAGCGCAGGAACGTGCTGAAAAAGGTGAGATTCTGTTTGGAACCATTGATACTTGGTTGGTATGGAAATTGACCGATGGGAAATGCCATGTGACGGATTATTCAAATGCAGCTCGTACCATGCTCTACAACATTGAAGAGTTGAAATGGGATGATGAAATTTTATCTCTTCTCAATATTCCAAAAGCCATGTTGCCAGAAGTGCGTTCAAACTCTGAAGTTTATGGAAAGACAGCTCCATTCCATTTCTATGGCGCAGAAGTGCCAATCTCAGGTATGGCAGGAGACCAACAGGCAGCACTCTTTGGACAATTGGCATTTGAGCCTGGTATGGTGAAAAATACTTACGGAACTGGTTCCTTCATTGTGATGAACACTGGTGAAGACATGCAGCTATCTGAAAATAGCCTTTTGACTACCATCGGTTATGGAATCAACGGAAAAGTTTACTATGCTCTTGAAGGTTCAATCTTTATCGCGGGTTCTGCGGTTCAATGGCTCCGTGACAGCATGCGAATGGTGACTACATCACCTGAGTCAGAAGAGCTTGCTCGTAAGTCTACCAGCAATGATGAAGTCTATGTTGTTCCAGCCTTTACAGGACTTGGAGCTCCGTATTGGAACTCAGATGCACGTGGTTCAGTCTTTGGTCTCACTCGTGGTACAACAAAAGAAGACTTCGTCAAAGCAACGCTTCAATCCATTGCCTACCAAGTTCGTGATGTTATTGATACCATGCAATTGGATACAGGTATTGATATTTCTGTCTTGAAGGTTGACGGTGGTGCAGCAATGAACAGCCTCCTCATGCAATTCCAAGCAGATATTTTGGGCATTGAAATCGCACGCGCTCAAAACCTTGAAACTACAGCTCTTGGAGCAGCATTCTTAGCAGGTTTAGCAGTTGGTTTCTGGAAAGATTTGGATGAATTGAAAGAACTCAACGCTGTCGGCCAATCCTTCCAACCAACCATGAACGAAGCTCGTAAGGAACAACTTTACAAGGGATGGAAAAAAGCTGTCGCAGCAACTCAACTATTTGCAGAAGTGGATGAGGAGCAATAAAGGACTTGTTAGCTAGGGGAATGGATTTTTTCTTCTAGCTAGACAATTCTATTAGAATGTTAGGAAGTGAATCGTATGGAATTTTCAAAAGAAACAAGACGCTTAGCTATTGAGCGAATGCAGGATCGTCAACTTGACCTCTTGATTATTGGGGGTGGTATTACAGGTGCTGGTGTGGCTTTACAGGCAGCAGCAAGTGGTATGGAAACAGCTTTGATTGAAATGCAAGACTTTGCAGAAGGAACTTCAAGTCGCTCAACAAAATTGGTCCACGGTGGTCTTCGCTACCTCAAACAATTTGATGTGGAAGTGGTATCGGATACCGTATCTGAACGCGCAGTAGTACAAAATATTGCCCCACATATTCCAAAGCCAGACCCAATGTTGCTTCCAGTCTATGATGAGCCAGGTTCTACCTTTAGTCTCTTTCGCTTGAAAGTGGCTATGGACCTGTATGATCTCTTGGCTGGCGTCAACAATACCGATATGGCCAATAAGGTTTTGACCAAAGAAGAAGTGCTGGAACGCGAACCAAACTTGAAGCAAGAAGGCTTGATTGGTGGCGGTGTCTACCTCGACTTCCGCAATAATGATGCACGCTTGGTAATTGAAAATATTAAACGTGCAGCTAAAGACGGTGCCTTGATTGCCAGCCGCGTCAAAGCTGAGAAATTCATCAAAGATGAGGCTGGAAAAGTTGTCGGTATCGTCGCTCGTGACTTACTGACAGATAGCACCTTTGAAATTCGTGCACGTTTGGTTATCAATACAACAGGACCGTGGAGTGATGAAGTCCGTAATCTGGGTGGCGAAGGCTCAGGTGTCCTTCAAATGCGTCCAACCAAGGGTGTGCACTTGGTGGTAGACAGTTCTCGCTTGTCTGTGCCACAGCCGACTTATTTTGATACTGGTCACGCAGATGGTCGCATGGTCTTTGTCCTTCCACGTGAAAATAAAACCTACTTTGGTACGACAGATACAGACTACACTGGCGATTTGGCGAATCCGATGGTAACCCAAGAAGACGTTGACTACCTACTCGATATTGTCAACAATCGCTTCCCAGAAGCAAACTTGACCTTGGATGATATTGAGAGCGGTTGGGCAGGTCTTCGTCCCCTCTTGTCTGGAAATGGTGCTTCTGACTACAATGGTGGAAACAACGGAAAACTCAGCGATGATAGCTTCAATAGCTTGATTGAAACGGTCAAAGGCTACTTGAACAATGAAAAGACTCGTGACGATGTGGAGCAAGATTTGACACATTTGGAAGGCAGTGTTTCTGAAAAACACTTGGATCCTTCGGCAGTATCACGTGGCTCTGCCCTTGATCGTGATGACAATGGTTTGCTGACCCTTGCAGGTGGTAAAATCACGGACTTCCGTAAGATGGCCGAAGGAGCAATGGAAAAGGTTGCAGACATCCTTAAAGAAGAATATGGTCGCAGCTTCAAACTCATCAATTCTAAAACCTACCCAGTCTCTGGTGGTGAATTGAACCCAGCTAACGTTGCAGAAGAAATCGAACATCTTGCTCAACTAGGTGTGAAGAAAGGTCTTGTCTATGATGATGCACTTTACTTGGCAAACTTGTACGGCTCAAATGCACCAAAAGTCTTTGCCTTGAACCATAAGGTAGAAGCCGTTTCTGACTTGAACAAGCGTGACTTGCTTTCCCTTCACTATGCTATGAAGGAAGAAATGACCTTGACTGCAGTTGACTATCTTCTCCGTCGTACCAACTACATGCTCTTTATGCGTGAGCAGTTGGATGCAGTAGCACCAGACATTTTGAAAGAAATGGCAGCTTACTATGCTTGGTCAGAAGAAGAAGTTGCTCAACAGGAACAATTGTTGGCTGATACGCTTGTTAAGAATGATTTGACCTATTTGAAAGAAAAATAGAAAGAGGTGCATGATGACAAATGAATTAATCGGTGAAGTATTGGGAACCGCCTTACTAGTCTTACTAGGTAATGGTGTGGTAGCAGGAGTAGTACTAGATAAGAGTAAGGCCAAGGATGCTGGTTGGATTGTAATCACAATTGGTTGGGGTCTGGCAGTAGCCATGGCAGCTTTTGTGAGTGGTTTATTGGGACCTGCCCACCTCAACCCAGCTGTATCAATTGCAATGGCTTTCGCAGGAAATCTCCCATGGGCTTCTGTAGTCCCTTACATTCTTGCCCAATTCCTCGGAGCCTTTATCGGAAGTATCTTGGTATACCTCATGTACAAAGATCACTACGATGCAACAGAAGACACTGGTGCTATATTGGCAACTTTCTCTACTGGACCTGCCATCCGCAACCTTGTTTCCAATACAACTAGCGAAGCTATCGGAACCTTTGTTTTGGTCTTGGGATTACTGGCTTTCGGTCAGTATGATTTTCCAACAGGTCTTGGCACTTTAATCGTCGGCGGTTTGATTGTTTCCCTCGGAGTTTCTCTTGGTGGTCCAACAGGATATGCCCTAAACCCTGCGCGTGACCTTGGTCCTCGTATCATGCATGCCATCCTTCCATTGAAGCACAAGGGAGATTCGGATTGGAGTTATGCTTGGGTACCAGTAGTTGGTCCCATCATCGGAGGCTTGCTTGCGGCTCTCCTATATGGTCTCATATTTTAAGAAATATCCTTCTCTAATCAGCGATGGTTAGGGAAGTTTTTTATTACTTGGCTGTCAATCGTGAGCAAAAGATTGTAATCTATCAATAATTAGTGATAAAATAACCTTATCATAATCAGTGAGGTCATCTTATGAACAATACAGGTATTCATCACATTTCAAGCTTGGTTGGAAATATTCATCAAGCCTATCATTTTTATCATCATATTCTCGGATTAAAATTGACATTGAAAACTGTCAATCAAGAAGATTCAAGCATGTATCATCTCTTTTTCGGTGATGATGAGGGTCGCTATGGAACGGAATTTACCATTTTTGATATGCCCAATCATCCTAGTCATCGATCTGGCAGCAATCGTTTGGAACGAACTGTTTTTCTGGTTAAAGATTTTACTGCCTTGGAATTTTGGCAGAAAAGATTGACAGAGTTTGAAGTGGAAAACGAAGGAATTCAGGCCTTTGGAAATGGACATATTTTAAATTTCCAAGATGAAGATGGGCAGTTGCTTGGCTTGACCTATCATGACTCAATTGGAGAAATGTTTCCGTATGAAACAGATGAAATTCCGTCGGAATACGCCATTCTTGGTATTGCCAGTCTTCATATGCGAATTCGTGAAGAAAAGGCATTGTTAGATTTGCTGACCGAAACCTTTGGATTTGTCGAGGAAAGCCGATTTGTCTTTGAAGATAAGATGGTGATTTCGCTGCTCTTTGACAACACCTTCCAACATCGACTTTATTTGATTCTTGACCAAGAGTCGCCAATCAGCGTGATGGGAGTCGGGGCCATTCATCATATCGCGTTTGGTGTCTTAGATGAGTCCGACTTGGAAGACCTGATTAGTCGCTTAAATCTCATCAATCGTCCCCATTCTGGAATTATCAATCGAGATTTCATGCATTCCCTGTACTTCCGAGCGCCCAATTATCTCATGTTTGAGGTCGCGACCATGGCTGGCGAAAGAGAGGCTGCCATGCCAAGACAAGATAAGCTGCTAGATAATGTTGAACTGTTCTTGCCAAGTTTCTTTGAAGAGGACAGACTGGAAATCGAAAAAAATCTCTCCCAACGTTATAGTCTTTCAGGTTGCTTTTAGTACTCGCTCCAAATGACGATATTAGGAGAAATGAAGTATGGATTATTACTTTATCAAAGGGACCAGTCCCCGTCTCTTGGTCTTTTTCCACGGTACAGGCGGCAATAAGGAATCTATGATTTTTCTTCGCCAACAGCTGGACCCTAAAGCCTCTGTTCTTTCTTGCAATGGAAGTTGGGGTCAAGGCAGGGAAAGGCGTTTCTTTGCACCTCTCATTGACGGTCAGCTGGATCTTGTCGATTTTGAAAAGCGCTTGTCGGCTTTTCTGGATTTTTTGCAGGACTTAGCCATTCAGCCCTACCAACAGATTACCTTCGTTGGCTTTTCAAACGGTGCCAACTTCATCATGGGTTTGTTGACCAAACAGTCAAACCTGGCGGACAATTATATCTTGCTCCACCCTTCGGCTTTAGATTATGCGTTTCCTATGCAAAATAGCAGAGCAGAGATTTTGTTTACACTGGGGCAGAATGAC
Source organism: Streptococcus sp. 2018WUSS126 (assembly GCF_044427425.1). NCBI lineage: Bacteria > Bacillati > Bacillota > Bacilli > Lactobacillales > Streptococcaceae > Streptococcus > Streptococcus sp. 2018WUSS126. The sequence goes on from NZ_JAOTGB010000001.1 coordinate 162,515, forward strand.
CCATATGTCGACCCAGTCGCACTTGAAAATCTTGTAGATGACTGGCAAGAGTCAGCCTTTCCCAGAGCCAACCTAGCTCGTTTTGACAAAGGACATTTTCTAAGCCAGGACGAATTGACCTTTGTGGGAAAATGGTACCAAGAAAGAACAGACAAAAAGGCCTGAACCTATAAGTTCAAGCCTTTTATTTGTCTTAGATGAGAGATTCTAATTTGTCAACCAATGAACCAACATAGGCAATGGTTTCTTTGAGTGGCTGGTCAGTCGAAACATCAACACCAGCGTGTTTAGCAAGGTCTTGGGCAGAAAGACTTGCACCGAGTGACAAGGTTTCCAACCATTTTTCAACAACTTCTTCAGGATGTTCTTCCAGTTGTTTAGCCATAGCCGTACCGATGGTCAAACCAGCAGAGTAGGTATATGGATACAAACCAATGTAGTAATGTGGTTGACGCATCCAGATAAGACCTGCATCGTCACCGATTTCAAAGTCTTCACCCCAGAATTCCTTGATGACATCCAACTTGATTTGGCAGAGAATATCACCATTGAGGTATTCTTCATTGTCCAAACGAGTGTAGACTTCACGTTGGAAGGCTGCTTCAAGCAAGTGAGTCACCATGTTGTGGAAGTAAGTACGGCTGATCAACTCGCTAATCAAGTAAGCTTGGAAGCCAGGGTCTTGGTTGTTTTTCAAAAGGGTGTTACATGTCAAGACTTCATTTGCAGTAGAAGGGGCCTCGATGAAGTAGAGGGATGGATCGTAGCTGAGGACGCTTTGTTTCTTAGCCAATTGGAAATGACCAGCATGACCCAATTCGTGAGCCAATACCAAGACCTCGTTCATCAAACCTGTCCATGAAAGTAGGATATAGGATGGTCCATCGTAAAGAGTAGCACAGAAGCCACCAGTAGCCTTACCTTCGTTTTGAGCAAAGTCAATCCAACGCTCATCAAATGATTGTTCAATCATTTTCACATAATCTTCACCAAGAAGGCCCAAGCAGTCAATCAAGAATTGTTTGGATTCTTCTGGAGTAATGCGTTGGTTGTATTCAGATGGTAGACTGATTTTCAAGTCAGCATGAGTGATTTTATCCAAACCATGAGCCTTGGCAACCAGTTTGACATAGCGACGCATGTGAGGAGCCAGTTCTTTCATGATGACATCAATTTGACGGTCGAAGAGGTCGCGGGAGACGTTTTGACTATGCAAGAGGAAGTCAATCGTATTGTCAAATCCACGCAGGCGAGCTTCGATTTGCTCGTTTTTGATATGAGACAAATAAGTTGCGGCAGTTGTATTCTTGTATTTCTTCAAGGTTGAATAGAAACCAGCAGCTGAATTGCGACGGATTTCGGTATCATGGCTAAGTTCATAATCATTTTCAAAGAGCACATAGCTATTGCCGAGCGTTTCGCCATTTGCCTCGAAGTTATCAAAGGTCATATCTTCAAACTTGGTCACACCGTAGTTATTATATGGCTGACCAAAAGTTGGGGCGAAGTTTGAGAGAAGTTCTTCTTGTAGCGGATGGAGTTGATGCGGCTTGTCTCGTAAAATAGCATCGAAGAAAGCAGCCCATTGTGGTTGTTCTTCTTTTAATTCAAGAAGAAAGGCTTCATCTAACTGACCAAGTTCTGAATAGAGGAAATCTCGTTGAGGACGTGCCTTGGCAGAAACGAGGTCGTATTCGTTGGCCAGGCTCGCCAATTCAGTATTCATCTTGTCAACTTCTAATGGCAAAAAGGCATAGTGGGAAAGTCTGCTATCAAGAATAACGATTTTTTCGTATTCTGTTAAGGCGGAAACGATGGTATCCTTATCAGTTAATTTCCCTTTGTAATTCAATTCGAAAACTGTCACTTGCTTAGCGTAGGCTGCTAAATTTTCTTTGTAGTTATCAGGGGTCGGAAATAGAATGTCCGTATCCCAAGTTAATTGCACATCAATTTCTTGACGTTTAGGCATTGCGTTTGTCATGATTTTCTCCTTATTTCATTTTAATAGGTCCATTATATCATACTAAAGGGCTTTCAGCGAAAATAAGCCAAGGCAAAATTTATGAAAAAGAATACTTGACAAAATACACAAAAACCTAGATAATGTAAGTATGAAAGGGTTTACTGAAAACCAGAAAGGAGCTTTTATGCAAGTCATTAAACGTAGTGGAGAGATTGTTGAATTTGACCCAGATAAAATCTACCAAGCCATCATTAAAGCTGCACAGACAGTTTATGTCATTGATGAAACTTGGCGGAAAAATCTTGCACAGGTCACAAAGAAAGTAGTGCTTGACTTGGAAGAAGCTCATACAGAGCGACCAACGATTAGCATGGTTCAGTCGCAAGTTGAACACCGTCTTTTAGATGCAGGGTATATTTCTATTGCTGAGCATTACATTTCCTATCGCTTGCAACGTGATTTGGAACGTAACGGCTATGGCGATAAGATTATTGTACATCTGCGTTTTGAACAAGTACGTTAAGAGAAACCTAGAGAAATCTAGGTTTTTTGCTTTTATATATCTTTACATTGTTTAAAGAAAATAGCATTTCAAAAACTTTTTGAAAGTTCTATAATGAAGTTAGCCACCTTACCTTAGTCAAGAATTAGATGTTTCACTATGTTTGAGTAAGTTGATGATTTCATTTGATAACAGGTTTGAAGCTGTTAGGCTAGGTGACCAAGGCTAATTATAGCCTTGGTTTAGCTGAAAAAACAGGTTCAAGGGTTCCTGTTGTCAAATGAAATCTGATGTAAGGTATAAGAAAACACCTCTGTGCTATACTTGTTGTTCACCACAAACACAAGGAAAGGCACAGAGATGCAAGAACATTATACCCCAAAAGGGAAACATTTGACAATAGATAACCGTCGCTTGATTGAGCGGTGGAAGAATGAAAATAAGTCCAATCGTGAAATTGCAGGCTTGTTAGGAAAGGCGCCTCAAACGATTCATAATGAAGTCAAAAGAGGTACAACTTTACAACAAGTGAGAAAAGGGCTATACAGAAAGGTCTATTCTGCCGATTACGCACAAACTGTTTACCAATCCAATCGAAAACGGTCGGTGAAAAAGTTAATTCTAACAAAGGAAATCAGAGAGAAGATCTTACACTATCATAAGCAAAAATTCTCGCCTGAAATGATGGTTAAGAAGAAGCAAGTGAAAGTTGGTATTTCAACCATCTACTACTGGTTTCATACTGGTCATTTAGGATTGACGAAGGCCGACATGCTTTATCCCAGAAAAAGGAAAGGTGTCAAGAAGCAAGCTAGTTCGAACTTTAAGCCGGCTGGTAAATCAATCGAAGAGCGACCGGAGGTCATCAATCTGCGCTTGGAAAACGGTCATTATGAAATTGATACCGTCCTACTGACTAAGGTTGACTAAGGTGAAAAATTATTGCCTGTTAGTCTTAACCGACCGGCGGAGCAGACACCAAATTATAAGGTTAATTCCAAATAAAACTGCGGAATCTGTCAATCAGGAGCTTACGTTACTATTAGGGGAGAATCGTATTCTGTCCATTACTGCAGATAATGGTTCGGAGTTCAAACGATTGTCTGAGGTATTTCCTGAGGAACATATCTACTACGCACATGCTTACTCTTCATGGGAGAGAGGTTCAAATGAAAATCATAATCGATTGATTCGGAGATGGTTACCTAAAGGAACCAAGAAAACGACTTCGAAAGAAGTAGCTTTTATCGAAAATTGGATTAACAACTACCCTAAAAAATGCTTGGACTACAAGTCGCCAAGTGAATTTCTTTTGGGTGGCTAACTTCAACTTGAAATTTGGGTTCAAAAACTTTTTGAAAAAAATGTGATATTCTGAGCATATTTTTTGAAATCGGTAACATTTGTATTGTATAATATAGTTCGTAAAAAAATATATTTTCGAAAGTGAGATTTTACATTATGGCTAAAATCGTTGTTGTCGGTGCTAACCATGCTGGTACTGCCGCAATCAAAACTATGTTGACAAATTATGGTCAAGAAAACGAAATCGTTGTATTTGACCAAAACTCAAATATTTCATTCTTGGGTTGTGGTATGGCTTTGTGGATCGGTGAGCAAATTGGCGGTCCTGAAGGACTTTTCTACTCAAACAAAGAAGAGTTGGAGAGCTTGGGCGCGACAGTATACATGGAATCACCTGTTACAAACATTGACTATGATGCCAAAACAGTTACAGCGCTTGTAAATGGTCAAGAACATGTTGAATCATTTGAAAAACTTCTTTTCGCAACTGGTTCACAACCTGTCTTGCCACCAATCAAAGGTGCTGAAATCAAAGAAGGTTCTCTTGAATTTGAAGCAACTCTTGAAAACTTGCAATTCGTTAAATTGTACCAAAACTCAGCAGATGTTATTGAAAAATTGAAAAACAAAGACATCAACCGCGTCGCAGTTGTTGGTGCTGGTTACATCGGTGTTGAGCTTGCGGAAGCATTCCAACGTAAAGGTAAAGAAGTAGTACTTATTGACGTTGTGGATACATGTTTGGCTGGGTACTATGACCGTGACTTGTCAGACCTTATGGCTAAAAACTTGGAAGAGCATGGTATTAAACTTGCCTTCGGCGAAACTGTTAAAGAGGTTGCTGGTAATGGTAAAGTTGAGAAAATCATCACTGACAAGAACGAATACGATGTTGATATGGTTATCTTGGCTGTTGGTTTCCGTCCAAATACTGCATTTGCAGGTGAAGGAATCGAGCGCTTCCGTAATGGTGCCTTCCTTGTAAACAAACGCCAAGAAACTTCAATCCCAGGCGTTTACGCTATCGGTGACTGTGCAACTATCTACGACAACGCTACTGGTGACACAAGCTACATCGCTTTGGCTTCAAACGCAGTACGTACTGGTATCGTAGCAGCTCACAATATCTGTGGTACTGACCTTGAAGGTATCGGTGTACAAGGTTCTAACGGTATCTCTATCTACGGTCTTAACCTTGTATCAACTGGTTTGACACTTGAAAAAGCTACTCGTCTTGGTTTGAACGCTGCTGTTACTGAAGTAACAGACAACCAAAAACCAGAATTCATGGAGCACGGCAACTTCCCTGTTACTATCAAGATTGTTTACGATAAAGATTCACGTCGTATCCTTGGTGCGCAAATGGCTGCTCGTGAAGACATCTCATTAGGTATCCACCTCTTCTCATTGGCAATCCAAGAAGGTGTAACAATCGAAAAATTGGCCTTGACAGACTTGTTCTTCTTGCCACACTTCAACAAACCTTACAACTACATCACAGTAGCTGCCTTGGGTGCTGAATAATCAATTGAATACAAAAGCTCAGAGATGACTCTGGGCTTTTTTGGCGCTTGCTACTAATGACCCTCCAAATTTGGAAATTCATCGCTCAACGATTTGTTGATCTTTCTAATTTACCACCTGCCCTAAAAATGATTTTTTGGTATAATGGAGAGAATGATTTTTTAGAGAGTGTAAGAGAAAATGAACCCATTATTAAACGGAATGAATGACAGACAGGCAGAAGCGGTACAGACGACGGAAGGTCCGCTATTGATTATGGCAGGGGCTGGTTCGGGTAAGACGCGAGTTCTGACCCACCGAATCGCTTATTTGATTGATGAAAAAATGGTCAATCCTTGGAATATCCTAGCCATTACCTTTACCAACAAAGCGGCGCGTGAGATGAAGGAGCGGGCCTACACTCTTAATCCTGCTACGCAAGATTGTTTGATTGCTACCTTCCACTCCATGTGTGTGCGGATTTTGCGTCGGGATGCTGACCATATCGGTTACAACCGTAACTTCACCATTGTGGACCCAGGTGAGCAACGCAGTCTCATGAAACGGATTTTGAAAAATCTTAATTTAGATCCGAAAAAATGGAGTGAACGTTCTATCCTGGGAACCATTTCTAATGCCAAAAACGATTTGATTGATGACAAGGCATTTGAAGCCCAGGCAGGCGACCTATACACGCAGATTGTTGCTAAATGCTACACGGCTTATCAAAAGGAACTAAGACAGTCAGAGGCCGTTGACTTTGATGATTTGATCATGTTGACGCTCCGACTTTTTGACCAAAATCCAGAGGTCCTGACCTATTACCAGCAGAAATTCCAGTATATCCATGTCGATGAGTATCAGGATACCAACCATGCCCAGTACCAATTGGTCAAGCTCCTGGCATCACGTTTCAAGAATATCTGTGTGGTCGGTGATGCGGACCAGTCTATCTATGGTTGGCGTGGTGCGGATATGCAAAATATCCTGGACTTTGAAAAGGATTATCCAGAGAGCAAGGTTGTGCTTTTGGAGGAGAACTATCGTTCGACCAAGAATATCTTGCAGGCTGCCAATGAGGTCATCGAAAACAACCGCAATCGCCGTCCCAAAAAACTCTGGACACAGAATGCCCAAGGGGATTTGATTACCTACTATCGTGCCAGAGATGAGAATGACGAGGCGATTTTTGTCGCAGGGCAGATTGACCAGTTGCACCGAGAAGGCAAGGCTTATAAGGATTTTGCAGTTCTCTATCGGACCAATGCCCAGTCCCGTACCATTGAAGAAGCCCTACTCAAATCTAATATCCCTTATACCATGGTTGGAGGAACCAAGTTCTACAGTCGTAAGGAAATCCGTGATGTGATTTCTTATTTGAATATCATTGCAAATCCATCGGATAATATCTCCTATGAACGCATTGTCAATGAGCCAAAACGTGGCGTTGGACCTGGTACGGTTGACAAACTCCGTAATTTTGCGACCAGCCACAGCATGTCCCTGCTAGAAGCTTCTCAGGATATTATGTTATCGCCGATTAAAGGGAAGGCAGCACAGGCAGTCTTCGACCTAGCCAATCTCCTCTATAACCTTCGCAATCAATTAGACAACTTGACGGTTACCCAAGTAGTCGAGGCAGTATTGAACCAAACAGGCTACATCGATGTCCTTGCCGCACAAAATACGCTGGAAGCCAATGCTCGCATAGAAAACATCCAGGAATTCCTTTCTGTTACCAAAAACTTTGATGAAAAGGATGCTGAGGAAGAAGAGACAGGTCTGGATCGGTTGACACGCTTCCTGCTTGATTTGGCACTGATTGCGGATACAGATGATGGCGATACAGAATCTTCAGAAGTGACCCTCATGACTCTCCATGCGGCCAAGGGTCTGGAATTTCCAGTCGTTTTCTTGATTGGCATGGAGGAAAATGTCTTCCCACTCAGTCGTGCAGCAGAAGAAGAGGACGAATTGGAAGAAGAACGTCGTTTGGCTTACGTAGGCATCACCCGTGCTGAGCAGACCCTCTACCTGACCAATGCTAATTCCCGCCTGCTCTTTGGTCGCACCAACTACAACCAACCAAGCCGCTTTATCCGAGAAATCTCCAGTGACCTCCTTGATTACCAGGGACTCGCTCGTCCAGCCAATACTAGCTTTAAGGCTTCTTATGTCAATGGCAGAGCGACACAGTTTGGACAAGGTATGAGTTTGCAACAGGCCATGCAAAGTCGAAAAGCATCCGTACAACCATCTGCCAAGCTCGGAGGCAGTATGCCCTTCGCATCAAGTAACAAATCGTCTGGCTCAGGCACCAACTGGTCAGTTGGTGACATCGCAGTCCACAAGAAATGGGGACGTGGGACAGTCCTTGAAGTATCAGGCGCAGGCAGCAACCAAGAACTCAAAATCAATTTCCCAGAAATGGGCCTCAAAAAAGTCTTGGCAAGCTTAGCACCGATTAGTAAGGAAGAGTAGGGATGAATCTTCAGGTACAATTTTTTCAAAACGATGTTATAAAAGCCATCAAGGGAGGAGTATATCAAATTTCGCTTCAAAAAGTTGATGGTGAACGGCGGGTCTTGTATATCGGTGAATCATTCTCTATGCTGATAAGATGTGCACAACATTTATATCAGTTAAGAAAATACCCAGAGTATTTAGGTATGACCACTGAAATCCTTTGTGATCAAAACCTTATCTTAATGTTTGAAATTCTAGAGCTTGAAGAAGCGATGGGAGTCAGAAGAAATAAAGAAAAGGAATACATTAAGAAGTGTACACCCTTGTTACAGAGTGGACTTAGTGATCGTATGCTATCCATTCCTAGGAAAAAAGAAGCGGTGGCTAATTTTCTGGAAATATAGATAGTGCTTAAAATACAATGCATTAAATGTGTTGTATTTTTTTATTTATAATCTTCGAAAATCAAAATTATCCGTTGTCAACTTGCCTTGATGAACTCCAGTTCTATCTTCAGCTTCGTTTCCTAGGCTACTTTTGATTTTCATTGAGTATCATTTGTTACTTGGTGATATGTTTGTAGATTTGTAATTTTTTTCAAAAGAGTCACACTAACCGATAAACTTGTGGTAAAATATTATGGAAAAGGAGATATTGTGAAAAGATTTAGACAATTATTTGGACTAGGACTTCTAATAAGTACTGTGTTCCTATTCCTGTACGGGATAGGTGATTTGGAAAAGACTGAAGAACGACGTATACAGAGTAAAAATCTTGAACAAACGTTTCAAAAAAACTCAGATGCCTATGCTTGGATTCGGGTGGAAGGAACGAAAATTAACTACCCTGTTCTACAACATCCTACAGACGACGCCTACTATTTAACCCATGATGCAGAAGGAAATGAGACTCAGTATGGTGCTATTTTTACTGAAAGGGTAAATCAGACTAGTTTTGAGGATCCTGTGACGATTATCTATGGACATGCCATGCGTGATGATTCCATGTTTGGTAGCCTAGACTATTTAGCGGAGCCTTCTACATTTGAATCAATCCAGACAGTAACTATTACCAAAGACGGGAAAGACTTTCTATACCAGATTGTTGCAGCATATTCCTTTACTGATGATCACTTGTATCACACCTATGGGCTAGGGGATACGAAGCAGGTGGAGTCATATGTCTCTCTGTTAGAAGTCTGGGCAAATGAATATGGTGGATTCTATCGCTCGTTTGATTTTGATGTTACTCGGGATAAGTTATTGATTTTATCTACTTGTGACGTGGTAGGAAATGAGAGACGGTTTGTAGTTCATGCCGTCAGAAAAGGAGGAAGCTAACATGGTTATTTTTAAAGAGAATAGAAAATTTTTTGAGTTTGCGATTGGATATATTTTTGTGGGTATAGGGCAAAAATTGATGGGAGTCGGTCTATTGAAACCCTGGTCTGAAAATGATCCGGTCCTTTTGTGGCTAGGGCTGGTAGGACTTTCCTTGTTTGGGATTGGATTATTTTTTATTGGAAAATTAGCCATTTGGTTTCTAAGGCAGTTCAATCAGGAGCAACGAGTAGCGAAAGTTGTTGGTCTAGCATTAGCAGTTAGCGTGCTTGGAGGCTTGCTGCTTGGAGGATTAGGGCAGCTAATCTATGATTACACTTCATTTGGCTATCAAGAAGTAAAAAATGCCATCTGGTTAGTGACGAGCCTATTTCAGACATTTATCAAAGTAACGGTCATCTTTAACCTGTATTGCTTTTATAAAGATAGTAACTTTTCTTGGAAGAAGGAGAACTTCCGAAGAATAATTGCCATTGTCTTACTGGTAATTCTTATAACAGCCAATATCGGGTTGATATGGTCTGCCATATCAGACATCTTGTTGGGACTTGCAGATATGATTGTTATTTTAGGGACAGTGTATTATTTACTTGAAAAATAATTAGGATGATATATATGAAAAAGAGAAGAAAAATTGTTAGTTGGCTGATGCTTTCGACTATTTTATTATGGCTTCGAGCCAGTTTTTCTCGTAGAGAAAAACAAGAAAACCACCAGCTATGCTGGTGGCTGACAAGGCTTTGAGCTTCCATTTCTTTTTCCTGTTATAATCTAATTGTTCAGGTTAGATAAAGGAGGAAAAAGAAATGGCTAAAACCAGTTACAGTTTATCACATACCAAATGGATGTGCAAATATCACATAGTTTTCACACCTAAGTACCGTAGAAAATCCATTTACTACAAAATTAGACAGGACTTAATTGATATTTTCCGTCATCTATGTCAATACAAAGGCGTGGAAATTATTGAGGGACACATGATGCCAGACCATGTTCATATGCTTGTCTTGATACCCCCAAAACTTTCGATTTCCGATTTTATGGGATATTTGAAAAGCAAAAGTGCTCTAATGATATTTGATAAACATGCTAACTTAAAATATAAGTATGGAAATTGAAAGTTTTGGGCTAGAGGCTACTATGTTAGTACCGTTGGACTGAATGAAAAGACAGTTGCGAAATATATTCGCGAACAGGAGAAAAATGACATTGCACTTGATAAATTGAGTGTCAAAGAGTATGAAGATCCATTTTCAGATGGTAGTTTTAGAACGAGATAAAAGCCCGTTGTTACGGGCATTAGTCAAGTAATTATAGCACTAACCTGAACGAAGTTCAGCGAACGTCTTTAGACGTCGCTGGAGAGAAACGGCTTATAGCCGGTGTACAAGCCACCCGTTTTCACGGGTGGTTATGACTGGCCAATAGTCCCCTGGTCTATGCGCAGGAAATTCAAGAAATTGTTGAAACTTCGCAAAGTCAGGCTTATTATGAAGAAGCAGTGGAGGAAGCGCGTGAGTCGACTGTCGGTGGTGATAATGCAAATACAACCAATGCATCAAACTCCGACCAGACAACCGCAGCAAGTGCCACTGATGGCGGAGATGCCATTCAGCAGCCTAAAATCACTGAAGAAGGGCAAAATCCAGAAGAGGCAGCTTTACGGGCGCAGTATGGAGAACCAGTTCTCGAAAGTGGTCAAGAACAACTTTACAAGGTGGACGAGACACGCTTTGTGACCTATATTGGTAGCCAGGCTAAGACCTATATTGACCACGAGGGACGGGAAGTTCCGATTGACCTTGATCTGTATTCCTATCATGCGGATGGCACGCATTATTATCTACCGAAAGAATCACCTGTTGATGTAGTGCTTCCCGCTAAGGTGACCGAGACTACGCCGATTGATGTTATTAGTCAGGAAGATAAAATATCGCTCTATCCTTTGGATAAAACCTACGAGCATGCGACTGTAGAGGACAACGCTATCCTTTATAATAACGTTGACGGTGCGACAGATGTCCAATATACAGTACAGTCAAACGGCGTTAAAGAAGAAATCGTTCTGAGTAAATGGGAAGAAAAGAACCGTTTTACTTACGTTTTAGAGGCAGGAAATTATGATGTAAGTCTTGAAACCAATCAAGTCTTGGTTCGCCAAAAAGGTAAAAAAGAAATACTTTTTGTCTTAAATGCTCCTCTTATGGTGGATGCTGCAGGAGAAACCAGTCAAGATATAAAATTGGAACTGGCTGAAAAAGATGGACACTACCATATTACTGTCGTCGCAGGGAAAGAATGGTTGGCAGATCAGGCACGTCAATATCCTGTTCGTATCGATCCAACCATTACTGTCCCACGAGAAAATATACTAGATTCTGTAACGAGTTCGGTCCACGGTCAATATCAGGGATATGCTTATGGTTATATTGGATATATGACGGTCGAATCCATAGGAATGAAAAGATTCGCAGACGTTAAGGACATCGGTCGTAGTCGTATGTATTTTAAGGTCAACTATGACTTTAAGCAGAATATTCCTTCAGAAGCTAAAATTGATAGCGCAACACTCAATCTCTATGAGTACACTGCACCTGGAAATCAGGGGACACAGTTTGCTGCCTATCGTTTAACAGAAGATTTTAATATCAACACGGTGACTTGGAATTCATCCGTCAATCTAGGTCGAGAAATTGCAGGTGAAAATGCCATTTCCGAGAAAAAGGTTGGGATGCACAACTTTGATATTCGTGATGCGGTCAACGGCTGGGTACAAGGACTCTATCCAAACTATGGTTTAGTTGTCGCTGCAACAGATGAGGGAGCAGATGGCGGTGCCTTTTATACGACTGAAGCCACAGCCTCCAATGCTGGTCAAATTGGCTTTAGTCCTGAAAAAGCGCCAAGCATTACGATTAATTGGTCCGTCCCAGATCCAGTAGATATCAATTATGCTATCGGTGATACGACTATCAATCTCCGGACAATGGTGAAGACAGATAAGTCTGGTAAACTCCAATTCCAAGGAGTTTTTGCGGATGGTCTGACTAGCCCTGCTGCACAGGTTGGCTACCAGCTCAGTGACCCTGCTAAGAATTATACTGGTCAGAGTACAGCCAGCTTTTCATACAAATACCCTGACACGGCTTCCTTTATTTCAGCATTTGAAAAAGGAACGACACAATACAAAGATAAATTGTCTAACTGGCAAACGCTCGTGCTGTTTACAGAGCCTGAATTAAATACGCTCTACACCATCGATGCGGAAAGCCAGAAAGATGGTCAAACGAGTGGGAAGAAGAGTAGTGACTCTTTCATCATTTACAAGGTAACCCAATATGATACTCTTCCTAAGATAGCCAGCTATTATGGCGTACCGCTAAAACAGATTGCCTTTGACAACCGGATTCAAGATATGCTTCTGGTTAAAAACAACACTCTCTTTATCCGCAATCCAAGTAAAAATGCGAACAAGCCTTATAACCCACCTGCTCTGACTGATAAGGTCAAAGCAGACGTGGATATGCTGTTGATGGGGCGTGGTTTACACTGTGAATTTGGTTTTGAACCGATAAATCTTAATACAGGTAATTTCTACTTAGAACGAACAGATGTATCTATCTCAGACCTAGGTGGAGACTTTGCGATTGTCCGCAATTATAACTCCAAAGCAGCAGGTATCAATAGTCTATTTGGTCGAGGATGGTCTTTTGCCTTCAACGAACAACTTTCACTTGATGACGAGGGCAATATTAACTATATCCGTACAGATGGTTCTATTTTGACCTTTATCAAAGAAGGTGATATCTATAAGGCGCCAGAGGGCTATGATCTAACCTTGACGGTAAAGGAAATAGAGACTAAAAAAGCTGATTTTGGGAATGGCGAAGAGGATTACGCTGTCAAGGAATACCACATTACCGATAGCAATCAGCAGGAAAAATTCTTCAATTTCCATGGGCTCTTGACCAGTCAGACAGATGAAAAAGGGAATAAAACTAGCCTTTCCTATAACGAACAGGCTCAACTGACTAAGATTACATCACCGACAGGTCTTGTATATGGTGTGACCCAAAATGATTCAGGCTATATCGGAGCGATCCAGTTACCGAACGGTTCGACATTAGCTTATGACTATGATGAAGCAGGAAATCTTATTTCTTACACGGACGCAGCAGGAGCTAAGACACGTTACGACTATGACGAACAAGGGCGGATGATAGCTTGGTATGATGCCAATGGGACCAAGATTATCGAGAATGTCTATGATGAACAGCATCGTGTCATCCAGCAGACCGACGGAACAGGAGCAGTCTCCACTCTTTCCTATAGTGATGGACAGACAGTAACGACAGATGCTAATGGTCAAGTGACGACTTATACCTATGACAAACATTATCGTACAACAGCCATTACTTATCCTGATGGAAGCAGTATTCGTAAGGCTTATGACGATAATAACCGCTTAGTGAGTGAGACCAATGAATTGGGTCAAACGACTAGCTACACTCACGATAGTCAGGGAAATATTCTCACGGAAACTCGTTTTGACGGAGCGGTCAAAACATCTACTTATGACCAAAACAACCATCTCCTTTCTGTAACAGATTTTGCAGGACAGACTACTAGCCATACTTATGATGCGAAAGGAAACCTTCTTTCTACAAGTTTGGCAGATGGTACTAGCATTACCCACACAGTTGATGAGCAAGGACGCATTCTTTCAACCACCGATGCTCTAGGAAACACAGTCCAGTTATCCTATGATGGGGCTAATTTGGTCAAAGTGACCAATGCAGCTGGTGGAGTGACTACTCTTACCTATAACGCTCATAATCAAGTCACCTCCATCACCAACCCTCGTGGTGGTGTGACAACGATGACCTATGATGCCGAAGGTCGTAAACTAAGTGAAAAAGATGCGGATGGTGTCGGTACAAGTCAGACATTTGACCCAGCAGGGCAAGTGATTGCAGTGACCGAAGGAAATGGGAATACTAGCAGTTTTACTTACGATGCCTTTGGACGCAAGATTGCGGCAAGTAACGGTGAAGGTGGTCAGTATAGCTACGAGTATGACAGTGTTGGGAACCTCCTTCGTTTGACAGATGCCGAAGGCCGTACGACGAGCTATAGTTATGATAGCAGAGGTCGTCTCCTGACAGAGACGGATGCTGCTGGACAAACGGTGCATTACAAACGTGACGCAATTGGTCGTGTCTTGGAACGGACCAATGAAGCTGGTCAGACAACATCATATACCTATGATGAGACAGTCAACCAAATCGCAAGCATTACAGATGCTTTAGGGCAGGTGACCAGCTATAGCTATGACAAGGCAGGGAATGTGACTCAAGTCACCTACCCAATTGGTACGAGTACGACCAGCACTTACGATGCTTTAGGTCGTCGTCTCAGCTACCAAGACCAAGCAGGCCGCACGGTTAGCTATACCTACGATGCGCTAGGAAATAAACTGACCGAAAGCCTGGATGAACGTACGACCAGCTATAGCTACGATGCACTTGACAATGTGACCAAGGTCATCTATCCAGATAAGACGAGTGTTTCCTACCGATATGATAGCATGGGAAATGTTCTCGAGCAGACAGATGCCAAGGGCATATCCACTCAGTATGACTATACTGCCGCTGGTCGTTTGAGCAGTACGACAAATGCTCTTGGTCAAATAACCACGATGACCTATGATGCGAACGGAAATCAAATCAGCTTGACCGATGCGGCAGGAAATACTGCCAGCACACGCTATACAGGGCAAAACCAAGTTGGTCAAGTCACCGATGCACTTGGTCATACAACTCACTTTAGCTACAACCAAATGGAGCAACTTCGTGAGGAAATTGATGCTCTAGGTGGAAAAACAAGCTATCAGTATAATGAACTTGGCTACCTGACCCAAGTGACCAATCCAAATGGTCATGCAACTCAGTTGAGCTATACCCCAACGGCTCAGGTTAAAGAAGTTATCCAGGCAGATGGTAGTAGTATTGTCAATGAATACGATGCTCTTGATCGCCTCATTAAGCAGACGCAATCTAGTGGTCTCGTTACTGAGTATAGCTATGATGCTGCCAATCGTCTGATAGCTGCGAAGGATAATCAATCTCTAAATGAAAGTTACACCTATGACGTAGCAGGCAATCGCCTGACGACAACCAACAGCCTTGGTCAGACCACAAGCATGACCTATGACAGCTACAATCAGTTGACCAAGGTCACTTATGCAGATGGAAGTAGTGAAAGCTACACCTATGATTTATCAGGTAATCTAGCGACTAAGACGGATGTAGAAGGACATGAGACTAGCTACCATTATGATGAAAATGGAAATTTACAGAAGAAGGTAGACCATCTTGGACGTGAAACCAGCTACAGTTATGACCAACTCAACCGTGTCGTGACAGAAACGGACCCTGAGGGGCATGAGACCAACTACGAGTACGATGTGCTGGGGAATGTCGCAAGTGTCACAGATGCCAACGGACACCAATCTACCTACGGATACGATGCTAATGAACGCCTGGTTCTATACAAAGATCCAAAGGGACAGGAAACTGTCTTGAAATACGACCCACTCGGTCGCTTACTGGAGACGGTGGCTCCTACAGGTGCCAGCCAGACCTACACCTACGACGCAGTGGGCAATCGTCTGTCTGAAACAACAGGCGAGGGAAATACCACTAGCTATACCTACGATAGTCTCAACCGTCTACTTAGCCTAACCAAGCCAACTGGCGGTAAGACAAGCTATACCTATGACCAAACTGGTAGTCTCTCGACAGAGACAGACCCGAGTGGGGATGTGACAAGCTATGTCAATGACCTCTACGGTCGTGCGACCAGTCGAACTCTTCCAAATCAGGCGACTTTCAGCTATAGTTATGACGCTCTTGGTCGTCTGGAGAAACAGACAGCGCCACAAGGCTTGTCCAAGACCTATACCTACGATGTAGCTGGTAATCTTATCAAGGAAGTAGACCAGTCGGATCGAGCGACTAGCTACACCTACGATGTTGCCGGTCGTCTCTTGGCGGAAAAGAATGCTCTGAATCTAGAAAAGACCTACGTCTACGATGAGATGGGCAATCTGACCAGCATCACCAGTCCGAGCGGTGCTAAGACCAGTCTGTCCTATACGAAGCTGGATCAGCTTAAAACGATCACCAGTCCGACAGGCCGTGAGACGGAGCTGAGCTATGATCCTGTAGGGCAAGTGACCAAGCGAGTCATCAATGGTAAGAGAGAGACAACCTATGCCTATGACCCGAATGGCAACCTCCTAGAGGAAGTTAACCCACTTGGTCAGGTGACCAAGCGGACCTACGACGCAGGCAATCGTCTGACAGCCGAGACCAATACCGCAGGTCAGACCAGTCTCTATAGTTATGATAAGGATAACCGCCTAATCAAGGTATCCAGTCCTACAGGCGCAAGCAGTAGCCTCACCTATGATGGCAATGGCAATCTGACCAGTGTTCTCTCAGGAAGCAAGCGCCTTTCCAGCTACACCTATGACCAAGAAGACCAACTGCTGACCGCCACCAAGGGAAGTGGAGATGAAGCATCAACCAGCAGCTACACTTATGATAGTGTGGGCAATCTCACCTCCATCACCAATGGCAATGGTCAGGTGACGAAGTATAGCTATGACCAGCTAGGAAATGTCGTCGAAAAGATGAATGCGCTGGGAGACAGCGAGACCTACACCTACGATGTCAATAACCAACTCTCCAAGATTACTAAGGCTGATGGTCAGACCATTAGCTATGACTACAACAAGCTGGACCAACTGCTGACCAAGAAGACTTCTACCGAGTCAGAAGGTCAGGTCCTCTACAGCTATGATGCGGATGGTCGTAGAGTGGCGATGAGTGACTTGACGGGTCAGACTCGCTACGCTTATAATGAAGAGGGTGAATTGACCGGTGTTCGTCAGGGTGATGGCAGTCTGATTACCTACACCTACGACGACTATGGCAATATCACCAAGATGGTCTATCCAGATGGTAGCGAGGTAGCCTATAGCTATGACGAGCTCGACCGCCTGACTAAGGTGACCGACCGTGACGGCAAGGTGACCACCTACGCCTATGATAAGGCTGGTGACATGACCAAGATTGAGCGTGGAGACGGCACGACAAGTGCTCTGACCTACGACGCAGCCCATCGTGTGACAGAGATTGTTCATCGTGACAAGAAAGGCAAGCTGATTTCCAGCTATGCCTACGAGTACGACGATGGCAACTACATCGCCAAGGAAACCATCACGCAGGATGGGGAAACTCTGGTCCAAACTTACACCTACGATAGTCTAGGGCAAATCGTCCAGATGACCGTTTCAAGTAAGGATGGCAAGGAACTCTCTACCTTCAGCTACACCTATGACCATGCAGGAAACAAGCTGACCAGCACGGAGACGGTGGACGGTAAGAAAAGCAAGACAGAGTTTAGCTATGACGCCGAGAATCGCCTGCTTGAAATGAAGTCTGGCGACAAGACCATCACCTACACCTATGATAAGAATGGCAACCGCACATCATCTGGTGCTGGTGATGCCAAGCTGGACTATATCTATGACACGGAAAATCGTCTCTTGGCGGTCAAGGATAAGGAAGGTCTGCTTTTCGCTGCCCTCTATGATGGGGATGATAACCGTGTCTTCACTGCCAGCAGGACCCAAGCGACCAACACCTACCAGCTCTTCAAGCGCAAGCCAGCGGATAAGAAGCACAAGTCTCCGTATACTGCACCAGATGGCGAAGCCAACAGTCTCTTCTGGTATGGCTTCACGCAGAATGTCGTCCAGTTCTTCTCGAGCTTCACGACCAGCGAGGGCTATGACTGGATCGATACCTTCGATACCGTCTCAACTGCCTACCATCAGAAGGTAGCCAAGGACCGAGCGACGGAAGAAGGGCTTGTGGTCAATCCGCCAAGCGAGGACAACCTACCGGGTGAAGATGAAGTGCTCTACAGGAGTCAAGTGCAGGATGTTCTCATCCCTTACACGACCAAGGAAGACACCTACAACTATTACGAGACACGAAACTACGTCAACGACGTCAATCAGCAGCACACCCAAGTCCTGCAAACCTATGACGACCAGCTCCAGAAACGGGAGACCTATGGCAATGGCAGAGCTACCTATACTAACGAGAGCACTGGCGACAGCTATCACTATCTGACCGGCCAGTCTGGCTCTGTGACAGGTCTAACTCAGAATGGACAGGCAGTCACAAGTTCAAGCTATGCCCTTTACGGAGCAACCAAGCAGACCACAGATACCACAGGCAACCCATTTGCCTACAATGGCGAAGCCCGTAACATCACAGGTCTGGACTACCTTCGTGCACGATACTACGATAGTCAAGCAGGCACCTTCCTGACGGCTGACAGCTACCCAGGTAGTCAAACAGACCCGCTCAGCCAAAACCTCTACACTTATGTGCAGAACAACCCAGCCAACTACACCGACCCGAGTGGGCATATCCGCTCACCGCATGCCATGTTTGATGACCGATTTGGTGGTAAGGTCTATGATAGTCCAAGACCTCTGATTAACCCAGATGATGGCACGCTTTATGCACCGAGCACACCTCAACACAAAGCCCATCAAATCCGTCAGAAACAAACAGGAAACTACTCATACGTCTATACACCGAAGGTGTACAGCAATACCCCAATCATCAAACCGACCAGTTATGAGCAGGCGCAGGCACAACGTGACCGAGCAAGAGAGCAAGTACGCGTCGAACAACGTCGCCAGCAAAACATCAGAAATGAGTATAGCAGGGCTACAGGTTCCAAAGGTATGGCTAAGTTGAGGGAGGTCCAGAATCTCATTAAGAACTGGGGCAAGGCGCTGGAGGAAACTCTTAAACACGTATGTAATCCTCAGACTACGAAAGGTAAGGATTCAGGTTCTCGAAACAAGCCAAATATTAGCATTGCGGATTTCCACAAGATTGAAGAAGCTAATAAGTATGGATTGACAGTGGCTCAAAAAGAGCGCATTGATAAAATGACACTGGATCAGTATCTTCAATCTCCGCAAATGACAGCGGAAGAAATACTATATGCTCGTCAGGTTAAATTTGCTTCCTATACAGAAGCAAGAAAAGACGTATTTCCAACGTTTGTTGCAGAGTTAAGCGGATGGAATAACATTCAGCGTCTGAAAGATGGGGTTGATCCGACAACAGGTGAACAAGCGAATCGCTGGTTTGCAGCAGGGGAGCTCTCTCTTGATTTAGCAAGTAATCTACTACCATTTTTGAAAGCTGGAAAAATTACCCAATTAGGTAAGATTCTAGATGCAACTGATGATTTAGTTGATACGTTTGATTATGTTAGTGATGTTGCAAAAACTACAGATAAGTTGGATGATGTTGAGGATGTTGGTGATGTTGCTAAAACACTCACGGCAGACGATATCATTTTTAGTGATAAATTTTCGAAGAGTAATTATTCTAGTCAAGTTTTAGACAGAGGTTGGAATAATCAAAAAATCGCAGACACTATTAATAATCCCGTTAAAACGACCTCTGGATATAACAAATATACTAATAGTAGTGTAACTAACTATTATATTGATGAAATACATTATGTTGCAGTCGACGATAGCACAAAGAAGGTTATTCAAATTTCGGACTTAAATAATCCTAACTGGAAAGGACCTAGATAATGATTGAAAAACCAAAAGGTAGAATCAATGAGATTGTATATTTCCATACAACTGATAGTGAATCCCAAAATAGAATCTATCCGAATCTTATACAATTATTTATATTGTTAGATGAGATTTTAAAAGCGGATGAGACGACTTCTTCGCTTCATGTTACACCATTTTATGTAAATGAAATGTTAAATTTTCAAGAGGAATTTGATATTGCACATCTTTATATAGAGACCAAAGAAAATGTAACATTAATTGAAAAAGAAGAGTTTGCAAAAAAAAACATGTTTTGGCTGACACCCGAATCTGATTATAAAATACTAGATAAATACATTAATTTAGATGATATGAAACAGATGTATTTTTTGGTAGAAAAAGCAGATATTTTGGATTTTAAAAAAAGTATTCATGCTTATATGTCCTTTTTAATGCAAAGAGGTATACCACAAATGATGGCGTGGCTATACGATATGTACGACTTTGATAAGGAATCAATACCCTATGGCTATTTTTGTTTTGAAGTATTATCACATTAGTAGATGGAGTATTCAGTTATAGGAGAGGACTGCGGTTATACGAAATCATCTAGATTTCCTAGGTGATTTCTTTTTGGTGTGGTAGAATAAATGTCTAGAGCTTTAAAAACAATATATCATTTAAAACTGTCGAGATAGCTCTGATATTTTCGCAAAAGCTAAAAATTCTTAAACACGTATCCACACTTATAGCTCAGTTTTAATGGATAAAGGAATACCATGAATGATGGCGTGGTTGTATGATATGTGTGACTTAGACATGGGAACAATATCTTATGGATAAGTTATGGCAAAATAGTAAGGATGGTTTCTCATCGTTGGAATTTCAGTTTAAAATTCCTTACAGGGGTCGATACTGATATTAGAAGTAGGGGGTAAAATCGTGATTAATGATGTGAAGGAAAAATATCAGGATATCATTCACAATTCTAAATTGCTAGATGTTAGTGCTGAAAAATCAAGAAACGAGATACGTTTACGTTGGGGTGAATTAGTAGAAGATAGATATACTGCAGAAGCAAAATTTGGTGAGAGTAGTGATTTTGAAATCGCAATGATTGTATTAAAAGGCAACCAGTCTGAAATTGTCCTTGATTTTCCATTTTGTCATTTTTATAGACTAACAGAACGAGAATTATCTCTGAACCTATATCAAGTTCCAAGCGTATCTGAACTAGGGATAGAGTACCCTTTGTATAAAATAGTTAATAGTTTGCTGGTTGAACAAGTGGTTCAAGTGGCTGGTGGAGTATTGGAAAAAGAAGAATTAGAACATTATCAAATTCTCTCAACAAATATGGTTATTGATGTCATTCTATACAAGGGAGAAGAAATTTTAATTCATGATGAAGGGATAAATGATGGCCAAGTGGGTTGATATAGGAGGCAAAATTGAGAATGATTGGTACCAAGTTCGATGTCAGATAGATCAAGATATGAACCTAAAAATTTATCTTGATGGGTTGAAAAATCAAGAAAATCATTTCTGCATAGATTTTGAGAAAATATTATTTTGTAAAGTCATTGATGAAGGGTGGGATTTGAATCCGTGTGAATATTGGGATGATCCTAAAAATATTCCGATGATACATAAAGCTATTTTGGTAGAACTTCTTGATAGCCATTTAAAAAGAATTATACGAGAAAATCACCAGGCCCCATTCCGTCATTATCAAATTCTTGGTATCAATTTTGGTATCGATGTTATTTCGGATAGTCAGCCTATTATCAACAAGTTAAAGGAGAATTAGAAGGTTTAAGGATGTTAATTGACATTGAGGAGTAGTAATCTGTAATTCTCATTGTGGAGAAAGTTAAAATAGCTAAGGTAATATATCAAAATAGTTATTGAAATCATCTAGACATTTCTAGGTGATTTCTTTTTGGTATGGTAGAATAAATTTGTAAATTTTTGATAATAAAATATCATGTGGAAACTGTCAAGTCGCTCATCAATTTATTCAAGATTTGAGCCAATGATGTGGAGGTATATATGAAGCATAAATTTTCAAAATATTTTTTTATAATTGTCATAATTGTCACGAGCTCATTTCTGATTTTTAAAGTTTTTAATTACTATAGTCAAAAGATAAAATATAATTCCTTAGAGAATGTATTCTTTGAAATGAACTATGCCGAGGTATATAGTGGGGCACTGAAAGGCTTACCAGATTTGAGTACTATTTTAGGAAGTTCGCAATCATTTAGAGAACCGGATAGAATAACAGAGTTACCCGTTCTTGTTAATGACCCAGATGGAGGGGAGGTATCTATATTTGTTGGTCTGGAACAAGCGTTCAGTATTGAGTATTCAAAAAAATTAGGGAATGATACTTATTTATATATAGACTATGAGTATAGGGATAAGAAATTACTAGGAAGCATTGAAATTTCTAATTCAAATAGTTCTTTAGTATGGGCTAAGTCTGACTATTGGATAGATAAAAAAAGGGGTGAAGCGGTAAATCTGCAAGAACATCTAGAGAGTTCCTATTGGTTTTCTTCCTCCAAAGGCCTCCCTTCTTTGCAGGTAACTGAAAAAGAAGAACTATTAAATTATTTGAACACCTATGGCATAGATGCTACTTGGTTAAGGGAAAAATCATCCTATATTTTGAATGATGTCGTTCTCAAGACTTGGTTTGAAAAGGGGAGTCAACGCTATTCGTTTGACAATCTTGGGGATGTTAAAATTATAGAATCAAGTGTATTAAAATAAATTGCAAGCTTGTATATTATGGCTTGTTGATCAATGAAAATGAGGAAATCCGTACGTCCAGAGCTACTGAAAGTATAATAGAGCCTAGGACACAGAGCTATTTTTTTAGAAACTGTGGTATACTTTAGACATACTGCCTGACATCGCTTCAGTAGTTTCTGCTTAGAAAGGACTTATCATCTTGCAATACAAACACTTACTCTTTGATCTTGACCATACTCTTCTTGATTTTAGTCGTGGAGAAGAAGTAGCCTTAACCCAGTTTTTGACAGCTATGGAGGTTGAAGATATTCAAGCTTTTAAAGAAGTCTATCGACCGCTCAACCAGGGCATGTGGAAGGATTTGGAAAAAGGGAACATTACAAAGAAAGAGCTGATCAATACCCGCTTTTCACGGACCTTTGCCCACTTTGGTCGGCAGGTTGATGGAAGGGAGATGGCTTTGCGCTACCAAGAATTTATTGGGCGGCAGGGACAAATTTTTACAGGTGTAGATAGACTTTTGCAGGAATTGACAAACCGAGGCTACCAAATTTATGCGGCGACCAACGGCGTGACCTATATACAGGAAAATCGCTTGCTTCACTCACCCATTCAATCGTATTTCAAAGAAGTATTTATTTCTGAGCAGATGGGGACGCAAAAGCCTGCGGCTGATTTTTATGAAAAAATAGCAGAGCAGATTTCAGGTTTTCAATTTGACCAAGCCTTAATGATTGGAGACAGTTTGACAGCAGATATTCAAGGCGGAAATAATGCAGGTATGGATACTGTTTGGTACAATCCGACTCACAAGATAAACAACAGTAAAGCAGTTCCAACCTATACCATTCATAGCTATCAAGAATTATTAGATTTGTTATAAGATATTTTAAGAAATTTATAAGGATTTTAGTATATAATTGTACAGAAAGAATATGTACCAAAATATAAGGAGGAAAAGGTGAAAAGATTATTGAGACGCATTCGTCCAACCAAGCCCCTAAAAGAACTCACTTGGATAGATTTGTTTATTATCACAACGATTTTATGTGGTAATGCTATTTATACCTCAACCATGCAATGGATAGCATCATTTTCTGCAACAGAAGTAGTGGAAACAGGAGTCCAATCCTTTACTGCAGCAGACAATTGGTGGGCTCTAGCCAATCAAGGAAAGTTATTCCTGTTTGCCCTGGTGTATTTATTGATTCGGAATTATGATTTCAAGCAGCTAAAAGTAAAATTAGAGTGGAGAGTTTTACTCTGGGGACCACTGATTTTCATCGGTGCTGGTCTGATTAGCGATTTGGCATTTACAGCCTTTTCATATATTCCAGGTCTGTCTGGTGGGTATAATTTTCTCGGATACTTGCCTTACTATGACTGGAATATCATGACAGTGCTCAACCGTTTCCTAGCGGTTGACTACAGCACAGTTATCTATTCCTTGTTTAATGGCTTCTATGAAGAGTTCTTTTTCTTAGGCTTA
The DNA here is from genome assembly GCF_044427425.1 of Streptococcus sp. 2018WUSS126. Lineage (NCBI taxonomy): Bacteria > Bacillati > Bacillota > Bacilli > Lactobacillales > Streptococcaceae > Streptococcus > Streptococcus sp. 2018WUSS126. The sequence goes on from NZ_JAOTGB010000001.1 coordinate 186,518, forward strand.
TTGTTGAGTACAGATAAGAAAAAGCGTTCGCTGGTCTTACTCTTTTCAACAATTGTCCGTATATCTTTCCATACCTATCAAGGAATGGTATCTGCTCTTGTTATTGGTGTAGCCTTCGGTCTTTTCTATTACTACATGTATACAAGGAAAAATGATAATTTATTGCCCTATTTCTTAGGACATGCTCTTGCGGATATGGTTGGTACAAGTTTCTTCTCGTTGTTTATTGCAGGGTAAATAATGCAGAGAACGGACATCAAGCTAATCGGCTAACATTTCTTTCTCCCTACAGCTGACAAACGGATGATGATATGTAGTTTCTATCAACTCGGTATCATCACCCGTTTTATTATGCTGATATATAGACATTTGAATTAGCCTTGATACATCGTCTCTTTCGCTTTGCCATACTCTACGAAAATGACTTGCTTCGCAAGTCTTATTTCCAATCTAGAACAGCCTCTAGGTTGTTCTAGCAACTTGTACCTCAGTTCCTTGTCTGAAAGCTAATTCATTCGACCATAGTGAAACTTTTTAATCTATTCAGTCAAATTTCGATTGCTTTATCATATTTTTATTCTATATTTTTTGAATTAATGATTTATTTATGGTAAAATGTATTTTTATACATCAAAAAGGAGTATAGATATGAAACAAATAAAGAATCGTTTGAAAAAACATATGTTTTGGATTGGACTAATTTCGTTGGTATTGATGCTCGTTGATAATGTCCTGGTTTGTTATTTCAATATTGAATGTAGTCGTACTTTAAACCAAATCGAGCAGACTATTTGTATTATCCTCAGTATTCTTGTATTTTTAGGAGTGCTAAATAATAAACCGGATGTGAAGGTAGAAGACATCATAACAAACGGTATGTCATCTAAAAATCAAAAATAATGTTTGGTAGGGACTATTGCTGAGGTATCTCAGCTGTACTTACAGTTCATACTCTTCGAAAATCAAAATCAGACGTTGTTGACTTGATTTGATGAACTTCAGTTCTATCTGCATCTGCGTCGCCTAGTCTGATTTTGATTTTCATTGAGTATCAGTATCTCTAGCTAATACTGATTTTTCAAAATACAGTCAGTATTTCCTCAAAAACTATTTGTATATAAATCACTTTACTTGTGAATACAGGTATTTAACATCATATATGTCCACCAGTCGAAAGGCTGGTGTTTCTTTTTATGACATGTATGTTATCATTTTTGCAACAGTGGTAAATGTGCATTCTTGTAAAGAAAACAAATCTAGAGAAGTTCAACGTGCATTAAAATATTAATGGTTAAAATCATAAGCCGCCATTAGACGGGGTCTTATGATTGTGCTACAATAGACATAATTATAAGAGAACGGAGTGATAATAATGAAACGTACTATTCTGTTATGCTTGCCGGCTATGTTTTTACTAGCAGCATGTCATCAAAAGACGGAACAGACCAATACTACAAAAAATTCGTCAACGGTTGTTTCGACTACTTCAAGTCAGTCTGCTTCAACATCTTCGGAGCAGTCAACAAGCAGCTCTACATCAGCGGAAACGAATCAAGAAGTAACAAACACAAAGACTCAGGTAAATTTTAACGGTTCCTATTATAGTGTACAAGGAAAATATGGCGAAGTGATTATCGCCAATAAAAAGCATCCGCTTGCAGCTGATTATGCACCAGGCGAAAATCCTGAAGCCTTAGCAGCTTTTCAACGTTTAAAAGCAGATATGCAGGCGCTAGGATTTGGTATCTCCAACAACTACAGTGGATTTCGTTCCTATGAAACTCAGGCAAGTCTCTATCAGTCCTATGTAAATCAAGAAGGACAAGCAGCGGCAGATAGGTATTCTGCAAGAGCTGGATATAGTGAACACCAGACAGGATTAGCCTTTGATTTATTGGATACAAGTGGTAATTTATTAGAAGAACCCAATGCTTCTCAGTGGTTGGCTACGAATGCACACCTATATGGCTTTATTGTCCGCTATCTTCCAGGAAAAGAATCTAGCACAGGCTATATGGCAGAATCCTGGCATGTGCGATATATTGGTCAAGAAGCGACAGATATTTACAATTCAGGCTTGACCTTGGAAGAATATTTTGGTGTACCAGGTGGAGACTACTAATTTTACATTTAGTCAGAAATAAGTCGAAAAATTTGTCCGTATAACTAACTCGTGATATAATAAACCATCATAATTTTGGAGGTCCATCATGCTCAAAGCAATGGAAGTATACTTGGTTACTAATGGTAATGGTTTGGAAGCCATCGAGTTTTATAAAAATGCTCTTGGGGCAACAGTTGAGCAAGTAAATCTATTTAAAGATTCTTACCAGACTGCCCTGCTGAACTAGAAAATTACGTGATGAATGCACAGTTTCGTTTGAATGGTCAACGGTTTATGTTGTCAGACAACAACCCAGAAATGCCTTATACAGTAGGTGACAATATTACAGTTGCGCTTATCACAGATGATGCTGAGACAGCGCAGGAACTATACAGCAAGTTATCCGTAGATGCAACTGCTATCAATATGGAACTTCAAGCAGTTCCTTGGTCTCCTGCCTATGGCAATGTAACAGACAAGTTTGGTATCTCTTGGCAAATCAATGCTGAAGTAGAAGGCTACGGTTAGGAATATTACGCAGAAAACTAAAATAGATTGGACATTGTCCAATCTATTTTAGTTTTTGCCAATAAGCTTTGTAAATATACAGTTGAAGAGTAGCTGATAGGATAAGCAGTAAGGTCATCAAGGCTGAGCTTACATAAGCTGCACCAATAGTGCCAGCTAATATGATGCTGAAAACTAGAATGATGGCTCCAAGAAACATTGTTCCTATGATAGATCCAGCAATCAACCATTGACCCGCTCCGCGACCGAATAACTGGTTACTATTTTGCCAGTTGAGCATGAGGAGTCGTTGGTCACGCCAGTAATAAATCTGACCAGTTAGCAGGGCTGAGATAATGATGCCGACTGTAAAGAAGAATGCTAGAATGAATTTGACTTTCATGAAACCTAGCGCCAAAGCAAAGTAAAGTAGAGTCGGTAGTGCAAATTGCACGGCAGCCAATACCCAGAATTTTTGGATGATAAATTTTTTGAAACTTATAGGAAGTGTTCGAATGAAATGATAATTTTCCTTCTCCAATGACATGGCCACTCCGATGAAGGTTGTAGAACCAGCAAATAGACTACCAAGCAAGAATCCAGCTAATAGAGCAATACCAAAGAAATCCCATTCAACTGAACTCAGACCACCATTCTCCATGAAACGGCTAAAACTTGGAAAAAGCGCCACTCCCATGATGATTGGTTGTATCATGGTTTGGACCATGAGGTTGCTATCTTTAAGAGTAGATAGGTGGTGTTTCACTAAAGCCTGATTGAGATTGCTAGGAATTTTGGCAGATTTAGCATTATTGGTCCGTTTTGTCGAAGCATTTTCAATCGCTAAAACTTGATTAAAGTAGTTGGGAATGACAGTTTTAAACGCAAATACAATAAGTCCAATCATCAAAATGAGAGGAAGTCCAAAATGAAGGAGTGTTTCTAGTGAGATAGTATGGCTGACCAAGTAATGGAATCCAGCAAATATAGGTATGATAGGAAAATCAACAAAGCCACCAGATTCGAGTGAAACGGTCTGCTGAGATTGCAGGAACATGAGTGCAGCAAAAGCCAGCAAGGAAGAACCTGTCATCAGGATTGTAGAAATCAATGTTTTACGAGGGCTTTTTGTCAGAACTTCCCCAACAAAGTGCATGATAATCAGATTGACTAAATTAACTAAAATCCAGAGTATCAAAAAGGAAGGAATGGAAGCTAAGGCGAGGAGCGGACCGCCAATTTGCCAGTAAGTGATTAGAAGTAAAGACAGACACGGCATGAGGAAGGGTAAGACCATCCCTTGTGCAGAGAGGATTTTAGCGAGGAAGACTTCTTGTGGCTTCAGGGGAAGTGCTAAATACAACTTTGTATCCTTACTATCGTAGAAAACGGAGAAGAAACCTGTAAAACCGTAGACAATGGCAATAATGGTAAAGAGCGCTAGTTGCAGAGAAAAGAAACCGATGGACTGACTATAATCTACTCCCATGAAAAAGACAGAATAGAGAAGTCCGAAACTCAAAACCATAAATACTTGTTGCAAGAGGACACTTTTATAGGCTGAAAAGGAGGCGTCTTTGCGCTTGCTTTGTTTCTTCTTGACGGAAGCTAGAAGTTGAGGATTGGAATAAAGAATATTAATCTTTACTAGTTCCCAAATGATGGATTTACTCATACTTCCTCACCTGCCTTCACTTGTTGGCGTCCAGCTAATTCCAAATAGATGGTCTCCAAATCTTTATCTGGATACTGTGATTTGAGTTCATCTAGACTTCCTACGAAAATGAGTTGCCCTTTTCGGAGAATTGCAATGCGGTCACAGAGTTGTTCAGCTACTGAAAGGACGTGTGTAGAAAATAGAACGGTGTGACCAGACTGAGCATGTTCTTTCATCATTTGTTTTAGGTCGAAAGAGGCCTGAGGATCCAGTCCAGTTAGGGGTTCATCCAAAATCCAAATATCAGGGTTAGGGATCAATGCACCAATAATAATGGTTTTCTGACGCATACCGTGTGAAAAACTATCAATAGGCTCATGCTGGCGCGCGGTCATATCAAATAGACTAGATAGTTTAGCGATACGGTCATCAACTGTATCCTTTTCTACACCATAGACCTTGCCCATAAAGTGCCAGTATTCAAAAGCTGTTAAGTGTAGGAAGATGTCTGGCGAATCTGGAACGTAGGCTATCCGTTTCTTGACTTCATCACGGTTCTCCTCTAGATTTAAACCATCAACTGAGATAGTTCCATAACTGGCTTCGATTATCGAAGTCAATAGACTGATTGTCGTTGTTTTTCCTGCCCCATTGTGACCAATTAAACCGAAAATCTCGCCGCTTTCAATTGTCAAATTTAGGTCATCAAGTGCGATTGTTTCGCCGTATGTTTTTGTGATATGGTCAAATTGTATCATAGTAACCTCCTTGTTATTCGTGAACTAAAAGTAGGAGCTTGCTAGGTATTCCGAGCCTTATTCCAATGTTCTTCGAATAATATATACAATTAATTACATTTATTATACTGCTGAATTAGTACAAAAGCAATAGTTTCTATCAATATTTTTGTAGTATAGATGGGATATATTCCAAGAAGTCGAGTATCGTCATTTAGTTTTTCTTTTATTACTTCGACGTAAGAGGAAACTCCGTTTCCTTATTTCCAACTTCAAACACTCCACTGGATTGTTTGAACTCGCCTTGCCTAACTTCAGTTATGCCTGCGGCTTTTGAAGCGAACTTGGTTCGCGCTATTTCCAGCCTTCAAAGGTTCCCCAAACCTTTGAAGCGAGTACTAAAAGTAAACTAAAAGACTATATACAATGGAGTGGAATAAGCTCGATTATCCGAAAATTTGCTATAATAGACCTATGAACGATTTGATCAAGCATAAGTTGGAGTTGCTGCCGGACAGTCCGGGTTGCTACCTCCATAAAAACAAGTACGGAAAGATTATCTATGTGGGCAAGGCCAAAAACCTGCGCAATCGGGTGCGGTCTTATTTTCGTGGTGCCCATGATACCAAGACAGAGGCCTTAGTATCTGAAATTGCCGACTTTGAATTTATCGTGACAGATTCCAATATCGAGGCCCTCTTACTGGAAATCAATCTGATTCAGGAAAACAAGCCTCGCTATAACATCATGCTCAAGGATGACAAGTCTTATCCCTTTATCAAAATTACCAAGGAACGTCATCCACGGTTGATGATTACACGGCAGATAAAAAAAGATGGCGGTCAGTATTTTGGACCCTATCCAGATGTGGGGGCGGCCAACCAGACCCTCAAACTATTGGAACGCCTCTATCCTTTCCGCAAGTGTAAATTGCCTGAGAACAAGTATTGTCTTTATTATCATTTGGGGCAATGTTTGGCCCATGGAGAAAACCTGCCCAGCCTGTCTGACTATGACAAGATGGCTAAGGAAGTGGCCCAGTTTTTGACAGGTCATGATGATAAGATTGTCAAGGAAGTGCAGGAAAAGATGAAAGTGGCTGCTGGCAATTTGGAATTTGAAAAGGCTGCAGAATACCGTGATGTCCTGCAATCCATTTCCACCCTGCGGACCAAGCAGCGTGTGATGGCCCATGACTTGCAAAATCGGGATGTCTTTGGCTACTATGTGGACAAGGGCTGGATGTGTGTGCAGGTTTTCTTTGTTCGGCAGGGGAAACTGATTGAGCGGAATGTCAATCTTTTTCCATACTATAATGATGCGGACGAAGACTTTTTGACCTACATCGGTCAGTTTTACAGGGACCAGCAACATTTGATTCCCTCAGAGGTCTTGATACCGCAGGATATTGACCAAGAAGCCGTAGAAGCTCTGGTGGATACCAAGGTGCTTAAGCCCCAGCGTGGCGAGAAGAAGCAACTCATCAATCTGGCGACCAAGAATGCGCGTGTTAGTCTGGAGCAGAAGTTTAATCTTTTGGAGAAAAATCTGGAGAAGACCTACGGTGCTGTGGAGAATATCGGTCAGCTTTTGGGGATTACGACGCCTGTGCGGATTGAGGCTTTCGACAACTCCAACATCATGGGGACCAGTCCTGTGTCGGCTATGGTGGTCTTTGAAAATGGGGTGCCTAATAAAAAGGAATACCGCAAGTACAAGATTAAGACGGTGGAGGGACCGGATGACTATGCTTCCATGCGAGAAGTGTTGCAGCGGCGGTACAGTCGGGTGCAGCGGGACGGTTTGACACCGCCTGATTTGATTATCATTGACGGTGGTCAGGGGCAGGTCAATGTTGCCAAGCAGGTCATCGAGCAGGAGTTGGGGATGTCCATTCCCATTGCAGGTTTACAGAAGAATGACAAGCACCAGACCCACGAGTTGCTTTTTGGCAATCCGCTGGAAGTAGTTGAGTTACCTCGCAATTCACAGGAATTTTTCCTCCTGCATCGGATTCAAGATGAAGTTCACCGCTTTGCTATCGAGTTTCACCGTCAGGTTCGGTCAAAAAATTCCTTCTCATCCAAATTGGACGGCATAGAGGGCTTGGGACCAAAACGCAAACAGGCTTTGATGAAGCATTTCAAGTCTATTGGCAATATCCAGTCGGCCAGCCTGCAAGAAATCGCAGAAGCAGGAGTGCCGTATAAGGTGGCGGAGAAGGTGAAGGAAAGCCTTTCTTCAAAGGATGAGATTTGAAAACATTCCCATAATGTGTTAGAATAAACTATCAATGACTAAATAAGGAGAAAGCAATGGCTTTTGGTGAAGAAAAACACAAAAAAACAACATTTGAGAAAGTGACTTTAGTAATCGTTGTCGTGATGGTTGTCGCGACATTGGCTGGCTTGATTTTACCAGCTATTAATGCATTGATGAATTAAGAACCTGTATTGACAGTTCGGCACTTTTATCTAAGTTTGGTTTTTAAGCTGTTCATCGTTAGTTTTTTCAAAATACAGTCAGTATTCTCTCAAAGAACGACCTTGATTAGCTAAAAAACCTTCGCTTATATATAAGCACTTCGCTTGTGAATAGAGGTCTAAAACGCTTTTAAGCGTTTTTTTCTAGGAAAGAATAGGTAAATTATGAGTATGTTTTTAGATACCGCCAAGATTAAGGTCAAGGCAGGTAAGGGAGGCGATGGGATGGTTGCCTTCCGTCGTGAAAAGTATGTACCAAACGGCGGTCCTTGGGGCGGTGATGGTGGTCATGGTGGAAATGTTGTCTTCGTTGTAGATGAAGGCTTGCGGACCTTGATGGACTTCCGTTACAACCGTCGCTTTAAGGCTGATGATGGTGAAAAAGGGATGACCAAAGGTATGCACGGTCGAGGAGCGGAAGATTTAATTGTTCGTATACCGCAGGGAACAACTGTGCGTGACGCTGATACAGGTAAAATCATTACGGACTTGGTTGAAAATGGTCAAGAATTTGTCATTGCCCACGGTGGTCGTGGTGGTCGTGGAAATATTCGTTTTGCGACACCTAAGAACCCAGCACCAGAGATTTCTGAAAATGGGGAACCTGGTGAGGAGCGGAACCTTGAATTGGAATTAAAAGTCCTGGCTGATGTTGGTCTAGTTGGTTTTCCATCAGTTGGTAAGTCAACGCTTCTCAGTGTGATTACAGCTGCCAAACCTAAGATAGGTGCTTACCATTTTACAACCATTGTTCCCAACTTAGGAATGGTGCGGACCAAGTCTGGCGAGTCATTTGCAGTGGCTGATTTGCCTGGCTTGATTGAAGGTGCTAGTCAAGGCGTGGGACTTGGAACTCAATTCCTCCGTCACATCGAGCGGACACGTGTTATCTTGCATGTTTTGGACATGTCAGCAAGTGAAGGTCGTGATCCTTATGAGGACTATGTAGCCATCAACAATGAATTGGAAACTTACAATCTTCGTTTGATGGAGCGTCCTCAGATTATCGTTGCCAACAAGATGGACATGCCAGAGGCAGAAGAACATTTGGCAGAGTTCAAGAAAAAATTGGCAGCCAACTATGATGAGTTTGAAGAATTGCCACAGATTTTCCCAATTTCTGGTATTGCTCACCAAGGTCTGGAAAATCTACTAGAAGCCACAGCCGAGTTGCTTGAGAAAACGCCAGAATTTTTGCTCTACGACGAATCAGATTTCCAAGAAGAAGAGGCTTACTATGGCTTTAATCCAGATGAACCAGAATTTGCAATCAGTCGTGCAGACGATGCAAGTTGGATTCTATCTGGTGACAAGCTGGAAAAACTCTTCACCATGACCAACTTCGATCGTGACGAATCTGTCATGAAATTTGCTCGCCAGTTACGTGGTATGGGTGTTGATGAAGCCCTCCGTGCGCGTGGTGCCAAAGACGGCGACATCGTCCGTATTGGCAAGTTCGAATTTGAGTTTGTGGATTAAAACTGTCTGGGGGACAGTTTTAACCCGAGCCTAAAAATTCGAAAGCGAGGTAGTTTGGGGAACTGTATCAGCTGGTCGCCTTGAAATACGAAAGCGACCATGTCTGGGGGACTTTTTCAGCCCGAGCCTGAAAACTCGCAAGCGAGGTAAGCAGTTTGACTGGGAGTGGGAAAGAACTCGACTAGTTAAAAAAGAGTTCGTCTTCCCACCCCCGCACAGTTGATTAGATCAGATTTGGAGTGTAAAACACGAACAAATCTGCCAATCAACCACTGCGCTGAGATGTTGACACGAACTCTGAAGAGTGGTGCTAGGCTTTTTGCCCAGCCTCTAGTCAAACTACGCCAAGTCCTAGGGGACCTTGGCTAGCTACTTTACTAACTTCACCCAAATGGTAGTATCGACCATTTGGGCTCCGTGTCGTAACGTTGGAACTACCTTTAAGTCCTAAAGGACTTGATGTAGTACGGTAGCCGCTATGGTGGACTATTCCGTACAGGCAGTAGTTTCGACTGCCTGTACTCCATGTCGTAACCTGTCCGGTAAGTTAGTCTAGTACGAACTTAGAAATTCTAGAGCAGACTATAGCTTTACAAATTTCATTCAGTTGGTGACAGTCGTTTGTGAGCAATCTAAAAAAATAGTTGGAGGTCTGTATGGGTGATAAGCCAATATCCTTCAAGGATAAAGATGGGAATTTTGTTTCAGCAGCCGATGTTTGGAATGCTGAAAAATTAGAAGAACTCTTTAACAGGCTCAATCCCAATCGCAAATTCCGTTTGGAACGTGAGCGTTTGGCAAGAGAGCAAGAAAAGGAATAAAGTCAAAATCTGCTTGTTGTATCAGAAAACAGGCAGATTTTTTTAAAATTTATTGACTATTTATTATTGGCTATATGTATAAGAATACAAGATATGGCGCGAATATTTTTGCGGTGTCGGTAATTTTATAGAAATTCTCAAAAGTGAAATTTCTTAAAAAATATGAAAAAACTATGAATATACTGGTTTCTTCTCGAATTGAAGCGAATTCATAATGTTTTTTGAGGAATTTTATAATATTACTTGGCATTTAAAGTTATTTGTAGTATAATACCTCAGATGATTGCAGGAGTTTTCAAGGCTTTGATACAAAGAGTAGAAAATTTGTGTAATTAAATTAATATTTATATGGGGGATTTTTTATGCGTAAAGCAAATAAAAAATCATTTGACTGGTACGGCACGAAACAACAATTTTCGATTCGTAAGTATCATTTTGGTGCAGCAAGTGTTTTGCTTGGTGTGTCGTTAGTTTTAGGTGCCGGTACACAGGTTGTTAAAGCTGAAGAAGCTGGTGCTTCGTCAGAACCAACTATTGCCAGTAGTGTAGCGCCTGCTTCAACAGAAGCGGTTGCAGAAGAAGTTGGAAAAACAAATGCTGAAGCTACGCCAGCACCGGCTGAAAATACGAGTGCGGTAGCTACGACTTCGATAGAAGTTGAAAAAGCGAAAGCTGTTCTTGAACAGGTAACATCAGAATCACCACTGTTGGTTGATCTTGGTCAAAAAGAGTTGGCTAAAACTGAAGATGCAACCCTTGCGGGAGCTGTAGCGGATGTTCAAGCAAAACTTGCAGCAGCTAAGGCAATTTGGGCGGACCCAGCAGCAACTGTTGAGCAAGTTGAAGCGCAAGTCGCAGCGGTTAAAGCAGCCAATGAGGCGTTGGGGAATGCATTGCAAAAATACACTGTAGATGGTCTCTTGACAGCGGCTCTTGATACAACTGCATCAACATTGAAAGTTGGCGATGGCGAAGGTACCCTTCTAGATAGAACGACAACAGCAACACCTTCAATGTCTGATCCAAATGGTGCAGAAATTGCTCCTCATACGCTTCGAGATAAAATTGAGGCTACAAAAGAATCTGGTTGGTATACTTTTGAGTCATTTGATTTAAATGCTTATAATCAAAACCAAGAAGGATCGATTATTGGAGGGGCTGTTGTTAATGCTTATATCCGTTATTCTTTGGACTCGGATCCATCAACCTCAACTGTATTAGCAGAGTTGGTTAGTACGAAGGACGGAGAAGTATTAGAGAGTTACAAACTTGAAGCTGGTAGTACTGCCACTTTTAGCTATCCTAAAACAGTCAACGAGAAGAATAGTAAAATTATCTTAACCTATGATGCTTCAATAGCTACAACAAGTACTCCAGGGGCATTGAAATTTTTTGATGATGCAGATCGACTTTATTCCACAATCATAGTACCTGCATATCAAGTCAATACAACTCGTTATGTTACTGAAGATGGAACAGTTTTGGCGACTTACAGTTTACAAACCATTGCAGGTCAAAAGGTTACTTCATCTAAAGTCCGTACTTTTACTGGTTATGACTATGTAAAAACAGAACAACGAGCTGTTCAAGGTGCCTATCCAAAAGGTACGGTCATGCTTGCAGGTGCCGTTAGAGAAGGGACTGTACAATATAAGGCTATTCGCGAGGTTGTAGCAGACAACCAATCTGTTATCAAAATCTATCTTTTGGATCCAACTTATACGGGTACTGTGGACTGGACTGGAACGGATACTACTGGCTTTATTCCGTTGCTTGAAACCTCCCCAACTGTCTACACTGCTGATTCGAAGGTATACGATTATAATACCAACACAACTATTCTATCTCCTTATACAGTTGAGGATGGTTTTATGGTATTCAAGGAAAGTGCTACAAATGACCAAGGTAGTAAGTATCGTGTAGTTGCCCAATGGTCTGGGGATGATACAACTGGTGGTAAATATGGTCGAATTTATATCGGTACCCAAGTTTGGACGACTGCAAATACAGGTAGCACAGAATTTAAATGGATTGGTACGGCTAAAGGTGAAACTCACGTTGATAAGGGGTATAAACCATTTGGTATCCAACAATATCTCCGAAACGCTGCAGTGGCTACAGCTGTAGAGACAACTCATGTCTATAAAGTGAGTCCTAAATACGGTGATGTCATTGTTGAGTACTACGATACTGACGGAAAACAAATTGTAAATTCAGTTGTGGATACTCCTAAGTCAGAACTTGGTACCCAGTATAATACAGATGCTGACCATAGACCGGATAGATTGGTTGCTGCTGACGGGACAGTCTACTTCTACAAAGAAGTTAAATCTGATTCAGCTAAGACAACCGGTGCGGTGGTTGAAGGTACAACAACTGTTAAGTATGTTTACGAAAAAGCTGGTAACGTTAATGTTAACTTTGTTGATGTCAATGGTAAAGTAATCAAAGCTCCTGTTTCAGATGAAAAAGATGCGAAACCTGGTTATAATTATGATACCGACTTGGATCAGAAATTAGCTTCCATCACTTTTGAAGGCAAGGTGTACAAACTTGTTCCTGCTGGTGATTATCCGGTTGGTAAAGTTGGCACTGGAAATAACTTGATTGCAGTTGGCAATAATACTGCGAAAGGTATTGACCCAACAACAGGCAAGATTGAAGCTGGTGTTAATAAAGAAGTTACCTATGTCTATAAAGCAGTGACAGGTTCTGTAGTTGTAAATTACAAAGATACAGAAGGTAATGTAATTAAAGATCCAGAAACGGATGTGTCTGATGCACCGGTTGGAGATGCTTATACTACAACTGACAAGAAACCAAACGAAATCGTCACAAAAGATGGGTCACGCTATGTCCTTGTTCCATCTAAGATAGATGGTGAGGAAAATGGTAAAGTTATCGAAGGAACAATCACAGTAACTTATGTTTACCAGAAAGTTGCAAACTGGATTCCAGAGATTCCAAATGTACCAGAGTCAGAGCGTCCAAAAGTACCTTACCCATTTGACCCAACAGAGCCAGATGAGCCAATCGATCCAACGATACCAGGAACAAATGGTGAGATTCCAAATATTCCTTACGTTCCAGGATACACACCGGTTGATCCTAAGGACAACACACCGTTGGAACCAGTTGATCCAAACGATCCAGGTAAGGGATATGTACCACCAACACCAGAAAATCCAGGTGTTGATACACCAATTCCTTATGTTCCAGTTAAGAAAGTCGTAACTAACCACGTTGATGAAGAGGGTAACCCTGTTGCGCCACAAGAAGAGGGAACAAAACCAAACAAATCAATCCCAGGTTACGAGTTCACAGGTAAGACTGTTACTGACGAAGATGGCAACACAACTCACATCTACAAGAAAACACCGGAAGTTAAGAATGGTACAGTTGTTGTTAACTACGTGACAGAAGATGGTACAGTTATCAAGGATCCTGTAACAGATACACCGACTTCTCCAGAGGGTACGCCATACGACACTACAGACAACAAACCTAAGACAATTACTTTCAAAGATGAAGAGTATGAATTGGTTCGTGTTGATGGTACAGAAAATGGTAAAGTTGTAGAAGGTGAAACAGTTGTGACTTACGTTTACCGTAAAGTTGAAACACCTGCTAAGAAAGTTGTAACTAACCACGTTGATGAAGAAGGTAACCCTGTTGCGCCACAAGAAGAGGGAACAAAACCAAACAAATCAATCCCAGGTTATGAGTTCACAGGTAAAACTGTTACTGACGAAGATGGTAATACAACTCACATCTACAAGAAAACACCTGCTAAGAAAGTCGTGACTAACCACGTTGATGAAGAAGGTAACCCTATTGCGCCACAAGAAGAGGGAACAAAACCAAACAAATCAATCCCAGGTTACGAGTTCACAGGTAAAACTGTTACTGACGAAGATGGTAATACAACTCACATCTACAAGAAAACACCTGCTAAGAAAGTTGTGACTAACCACGTTGATGAAGAAGGTAACCCTATTGCGCCAAAAGAGGATGGGTCAACACCAAAACGTCAAATTTCAGGTTACGAGTATGTGCGTACTGTAGTTGATGAAGAAGGTAATACGACACATATTTATCGCAAACTTTCTAATAAACCAACAACACCTGAGAAGGAAACTCCTGCAAAACCTCAAGCAGGTAAAACCGCTTCAGGTAAAGCTCAATTGCCAAATACTGGTGAGGCTTCATCTGTGGCAGGTGCGCTTGGTACAGCAATGCTTGTCGCAACACTTGCGTTTGCAAGAAAACGTCGTCGTAACGAAGATTAGTCAAAATTCTTTATACAGACTTTATTCCCCCATATAGAAAGTATAAGAATTGTACGTAACAGGCAGGATTGCCTTTCCGAAAAAATGAGGCTGGGCAAAAAGTCCAGAGCTACATCTTAGAGTTCGCTCCATTTCCAACCTCCAACAGTCACTACTCTGACTGTTGGAGCTGTGTGGGGGTGGGAGACGAGCTCTTTTTTTGTTCGGTCGAGTTCTTTTCCACTTCCATATTTTTGTCTTATTTTGATATACTAGATATAGTATATTCAACGAAAGCATGAGAATTTGATATGAAATTAGTCTATACAGATATTCGCAATCCTCTGACGCAGTATTTAACGGATACCGCAGCAGAATTTGCTAAGGAAGGTAAGCGTGTTTTTTACATTGCTCCAAACTCTCTATCCTTTGAGATGGAGCGCAAGGTCTTGGAATACCTGCCTGAACAGGCAACTTTTGATATTATCGTGACCCGTTTTGGGCAATTGGTCCGCTATTTGATGATTGATAAGAAAGAAACAGGTCAACCACTGGATGATGTTGGTCTGGCCATGATTTTCTTTCGTGTTCTATCGCAATTTGAAGACGGCGACTTGAAAGTCTATGGTCGTTTACAGACAGATTTTGGGTTCATTAACCAGCTAGTTGCTTTATACAAAGAATTGCAACGGGCAAATATGTCTGTTTTGGACTTGGAAGCCATGGAGTCACCAGATAAGCAGGCTGATTTAGTAAAGATTTTTCTGGCTGTAACAGACATTTTGTCCAAAGAAGGCTTTGAGCATCAGTCTAAGTTAGCACAGCTGACTAGCTTGGTGGAAACTGGTCAGTTGGATGAGCAGTTGAAGAACATTGTGCTGGTGGTAGACGGATTTTCTCGTTTTTCGGCAGAAGAAGAAGCTTTAGTAAGTGCTTTAAATGAACGGGTGTCGGAAATCCTGATTGGTGTATATGCCAGCAAGAAAGCTGTTCAAGCGACCTATGCGGAAGGGAACGTTTATCAAGCCAACGTTGACTTTTTACGTCAGTTATCAACGCAGTTCCAGACTAAGGCTACTTATATTGGTCAAGAGCCAGTCTTGGACAGTATTGGTAAATTTTCAAAGAATATGGAAGCCTATTATGACTACAGCGGGACCATGATAGACTTGACTCCAGCTGACCAAGAAAAAATCCAACTATGGGAAGTCGTTAACCAAAAAGAAGAGGTGGAGCAGGTTGCGACTGCGATTCGTCAGCATGTGCATCAAGGGGCTCGCTATAAAGACATCTTGTTGCTCTTGGGTGATGTGGATAGCTACAAGTTGCAGATTGGCAAGATTTTTGACAAGTATGAGATTCCTTACTATTTCGGTAAGGCAGAGGAGATGAGTCATCATCCCCTGGTCCATTTTGTGGAGTCCTTGGAGCGCTTGCGCCGCTATCGTTTCCGAGCGGAAGACTTGCTCAATCTCCTCAAATCTGGTTTGTACGCCAGCATTTCCCAAAAGGAGCTGGACCTATTTGAGTCTTACATCCTTTTTGCGGATATGAAGGGGCAGGCTGCTTTTTCGAGGGCTTTTTCGGTTAATGGCAGAGCGGACTACGATGCTGAAGCCATCAAGGAGAAAAGGCTTGTCTATGATTTGACTGTCTTGGAACCCCTGCGTGCTAAGATTATGGAGCCTTTGAACCAGCTGTTTAAGGCTGGACCACAATCTGGAACTGCCTTGCTTGAGAAATTTATGGCTTTTTTGGAGGCAATTGAGCTTCCTAAAAATATGGAAAAAATGTCTCGAAATTTGAGTGAAGTAGAGCAAGAAAAAGAAGAGCAGGTCTGGAAAAGTTTCACCCATATTCTAGAGAATTTTCATCAGATTTTCGGAAAAGAAAAATTGAAAATGGATGAATTTCTGGCTATTTTACAGGCTGGCATGCAGGCCAGTCACTATCGTACCGTTCCTGCAACGGTTGATGTGGTCAATGTCAAATCCTATGATTTGATCGAGCCGCACACTGCTAAGTATGTTTTTGCTATCGGTATGGGCCAGTCCAATTTTCCAAAAGTTGCCAAGAATACCAGTCTATTGACAGAAGAAGAGATGGAAAAAGTCAATCTTGTTTCGGCTAGCTCTTCACGTTTTGATTTGGTCAGTCGAGAGAATATCAAGAAGAACCATGCTGCCATGATGTCTCTGCTGAATGCTGCGACGGAACAGTTAGTCATTTCAACTCCTCAGATATATAACGAAGGCGAGGATAGTCTCTCCCCTTATATCAAGATTCTCCAAAAAATGGGGCTGAAATCCGAAGAACGTGGTCGGATGAAAACACTTAGTCCGCAAGACATTGGTCACTACAAGAGTCTCTTATCCCGTTTGATTGAGTCAGAAAGACCCTCTCTTGAACTTGAAGAATGGGAAGGGCAGACGGCCTTCTGGACAGTCCTGGTTCGCCATTTGAAGAAGAAATTGGAGTCGCAAGGCATTGAAATTCCGACCATTACTGGCGAAATTACTTCTAAACAGCTTGCAGCTGATACCTTGGCTGCTTTATATCCAGAGGATAAGCCGCTCAATCTTTCTGCATCCAGCTTGACCAATTTCTACAACAACCAATATCTTTACTTTGTCCGCAATGTTCTTCGCTTGCGGGAACAGGAATCCATCCATCCGACTGCCTTTCAGCATGGTTTGTTTTTGCATCGGATTTTTGAACGTGTGGTCATGGACCAATCTGATCTAGATTTTGATCAAAAAGTGGACAAGGCCATCCTGCATACGCGTGACGAGGCAGAATTTGCTATGTTTTATAACCAGGATGCGGATGCTCGTTATACGGAGGAGGTGCTGGATAAGATTGCTCGCTCCAGTGCGACTATTTTGCGGGATAATGATTTGGTTGAAATTGATGGTCAGGAAAAGAGTTTTCGTCAGGATAAGGCGCTGGTTTTTGACCTTCAAAATGGCAAGAGTGTGCATGTAAATGGTACAATTGACCGCTTGGATACCTTACAAATCAATCAGGCTGTCGGTGTTGTGGATTACAAGTCCAGCGACCAATCTTTTTCAGTTGGGGATTTTTACAATGGTCTCAAACCTCAGTTGGTGACCTACTTGGCAGCCTTACAAGAGCTGGATGAAACCAAGGATAAACCAGTTTTTGGGGCTATGTATTTGCATTTGCAGGATCCGATTATCAAGTTAAAAGATACGAAGAATTTAGAACAGCTAGAAGGAGCTGCCAATACGAGCTTGGTTTACAAGGGGCTTTTCTTGAAGGAGGAAAGTCTGGGGCTCAATCATTTTTATCAGACTCGTAACCAACTCTACACGGAAGATGAGTTTGCGGTTTTATTGAACCACAACCAAGAACTCTACAAACAAGCTGCCAAGGACATCCTGGATGGTCGCTTTGCTATTAACCCTTATACCAAAGATGGTCGTTCGGTGGCAGGTGAGCAGTTGAAGGCAATCACTGGTTTTGAGGCGGATCGGCACATGGGCATGGCGCGGCGGTTGATCAAAGAGGCCAAGCGTCAAGATTGGATGGAACGAATGAAAGGAGGTCAGGACTAATGGCTTTTGAACAATTTTTAAGTGCGGAAGAAATCAAGGCTGTGCAGCTGGCGGAAGCCAATTCTGATAAGCAACAAAAACGCACACCTGAGCAGATTGAAGCCATCTACACGCACGGTCAGAATGTTCTGGTCTCTGCATCGGCTGGGTCAGGCAAGACCTTTGTCATGGTTCAACGGATTTTGGATAAGTTGAAGCGTGGTGTGGGAATCGACCAGCTTTTTATCTCGACCTTTACAGTCAAAGCGGCTGGTGAGTTGAAGGAGCGGATTGAGAAAAATCTCAACGAAACCATTGCGGAGACGACCGATATGGAATTGCGTCGGCATTTGTCTGCCCAGTTGGCGGATTTGACCAAGGCGGATATTGGGACCATGGACTCCTTTACGCAGAAATTGGTCACAACCTATGGTTATAGCCTTGGTATTTCTCCGCAGTTTCGGATTTTACAGGATGAGACTGAAAAAGCAAGTCTGAAAAAAGAGGTTTTCGATCAGCTTTTTGCAGATTATCTTGAACAGGATGAAAATGGTGCATTCCGCAAACTGGTTCGCAATTTTTCAGGTAACCGCAAGGATAATAGTAGTTTCCGTCAGGTTGTTTATCAGGTGCATGATTTTAGCCAATCGACGAGCAGTCCAACTAAATGGCTGAAAGAGCAGGCTGTTCAAGCTGATTTGTACAGTCAAGAGCGTATAGAGCAGATCTTAGAGCAGGGTTTTAGGGAAAAAGTTCTAGATAAGCTCTATCAAGCTGCAGATTTCTTCCGCTACCATGTGGAATGGGGCAGAAATGACTTTGGTTCCGCTAAGTATTTTGCCAATGTGGAAGAAGTTTTGGATTTGTTGACAGGTTTAGATAGTCTGGACCAGAAGGACTTGATGGAGCGGGTTGAAAGAATCCTTCTCATCAATGATCAGTCCAGAGGCAAGGGCCTGACCAATGCCAATCGACCAAAAGATGAGCATTTGATAGCCTTTAAAGAAGAATACAATGCTGGCAAGAGCCAGATTATCTCAGGACTTAGAGATTTAGGTCAGGAAGTTTATGAATTAACTCTGCTGAAAGATTATCAGGTTCAAGCTTTGCCACTGCTTACATTACTACGTGACTTTGTCTTGGATTTTTCGCAGGCTTATCTGGATGTCAAAATCAAGGAAGCAGCTTTTGAATTTGGCGATATTGGGCATTTCGCTATTCGCATTTTAGAAGAAAATGCGGATATCCGCCAGTTTTTCCAAGAAAAATACCACGAAGTCATGGTGGACGAGTACCAGGATAACAACCATAGCCAAGAGCGGATGCTGGACTTGCTGTCTAACGGGCATAATCGCTTTATGGTGGGCGACATTAAGCAGTCCATCTATCGATTCCGTCAGGCGGATCCGATGATTTTCCAAGAGAAATTTGAACTGTACCAGGCAAATCCTCAGGCTGGGAAATTGATTCTGCTCAAGGAAAACTTCCGTAGTCAGATTGAGGTCTTGGAGGCAACAAATGCTATTTTCACGCGCCTGATGGACCGCCAAGTAGGGGAAATCAAGTATGACGACACCCACAGTCTGGTGGCTGGTAGTCCTGGTCAAAAAATTGCCCAGCCCAAGCATGAGATGGAATACTTGATTTACGACCAGCAGGAGAGCGTACATTCTTCAACGGATTCCGAGGAGGAAACACCTCTGACTGCTGGTGAAATTGAGGTCGTTGCAAAGGAGATTATTCGTCTTCACAATGAAGAAGGTGCAGACTTCAAGGGCATCACTCTCTTGGTACAAAAGCGGACGCACAATGATCTCATTATGTCCATTTTTGAAAAACATGGGATTCCTATTGTGACAGATGGCGGAGCAGCCTCCTATCTGCAATCTTTAGAAGTCATGATCATGCTGGATACCTTGCGGGTTATCAATAATCCACTCAACGACTACGCCTTGGTTGCCCTGCTTAAATCGCCTATGTTCCGATTCGATGAGGATGAACTGACACGGATTTCCTTGCAGGCTGGGACAGGTTTCTTTTACCAGAAAATGGCATTAGCCCAGCAAACAAATGGGCAGCACCCTGAACTGATGTCAGGAGAGTTGAAAAAGAAAATCAAGGATTTCTTGTCTATTTTGGAAAACTGGCGTGCCTATGCCAAGCTGCATTCTATTTATGACTTGATCTGGAAGATTTTCAATGAAAAATTCTACTATGACTATGTCGGTGCTCTTCCAAATGGCAGCAAGCGTCAGGCCAATCTATATGCACTAGGTCTGCGTGCCAACCAGTTTGAAAAAACAGGCTACAAGGGCTTGTCCCGCTTCATCGCCATGATTGACCGTGCCTTAGCAAATGATAAGGACTTGGCAGATGTACAAGAGTTTCTACCGCAAAATGCTGTACAGCTTATGACCATCCACAAGTCAAAAGGTTTGGAGTTCAAGTATGTCTTCCTAATGAACATCGATAAGCGATTCAACTTGGAAGACCATTACCAGTCAGTCATCATCAGCCGAAAAAATGGTCTGGGTATCCAATATTTAGCGGATATGAAAGATAAGGTAACTAGCCCATTGCCTCAGGTGCGAGTCTTAATGAACACCCTGCCTTATCAAAATAATCTCCAAGAGCTAAAAATTGCCAATCTTTCAGAACAAATGCGGTTGCTTTATGTTGCACTAACGCGTGCAGAGAAGAAGCTGTATCTGGTTGGAAAGGGCAATGCTGACAAGTTAGCTGAAAAATACGATGGCAAGAAGGAAGATGGCGTACTTGCCCAATCAACACGTGAAAGTATGGCGACCTTCCAAGACTGGATTCTAGCCATTGATGAGGCTTTTTCAGGAGAAGACTTGCACTTCAAGAAAGTCTTTGTGACAGATGAGGATTTGACAGAGGAGAAGATTGGTAAACTGACATTGAAGAATAAGCTAGAAAACACCAGCCTTAAAGATATTCGTCAATCAGAAGACATTGCCCAGGCCTTGGACCAATTATCTTCTGTCCAAGAGTTGAACGAACGCTATAAGGCTGCTATTGAATTACCAAGTTTACGCACTCCAAGTCAGATAAAAAAACTTTATGAACCAATCTTGGAACAAGAAGGCATGGAAGTTATGGAAAAATACCAGCCAAAACGGACTTTCAACTTGCCAGATTTCTCCAAGAAGCCAAAAATTACTGGAGCCCAAGTCGGTTCAGCAGTCCATGAACTCATGCAACGTTTGGACCTGTCTTGGTTGGTGACAGAAGATACGGTAAGAGAAGCCCTAGAAGCTGTTCATGCTGAGCAAGCGATTAAAGACAAAATCAATGTTCAAATGATTTTGGATTTCTTTGATACAGATTTAGGAAGAGAAATTCTAGCCAATACAGACAAACTCCACAGAGAAGCTCCATTTGCAAGTTTGCAGACGGATTCTTTGTCGCAGGAACAATTTGTCCTTCGTGGGATTATCGATGGCTACCTGCTATATGATGATCATATTGTCCTCTTTGATTATAAGACAGACAAATATGACCAACCAATCCAACTCAGCCAACGTTACCAAGCTCAAATGCAACTCTATGCCGAGGCATTGAAAAAAGCCTACAAGATAGATCGTGTAGACTGTCATTTGATTTTGCTTGGTGGGGAAAGAATTGAAGTGGTTGAAGTCAATACAAATTAAAAGCGAGTGGTTAAACTCGCTTTTTCTGTTTGGTTAGATTGAGTCCGAATGGGACAAGGTTCTCTTCTTTTTTCAAAATCCGCTGGATATTCTCCTTGTGGCGGATAATGACAAATAGGCCCAAAAAGACGATAATCACTGTAAAGAGCCAGTCGTAGCTTGGCAGGATGATACCTATTGCTGGAAATAGCAGAGCTCCTAAGATTGCTAAAGCAGCAGCCAACACGCTGGAGAAGGAAACCATCGAAGTGAGGTAAAGAGAAGTCACAAAAATGATGACTAGATAGAGGCAAAAAGCAGGTGCGACGCCCAGAAGCATACCAGCAGATGTTGCAACCGCCTTTCCACCTTTGAATTGGGCAAAGATAGGGAAAGTGTGACCCAGTACAGCCATTAAGCCAAATACAATCGGAGAAATTCCTTGGGCATGAAAAATCAGCGGAAGCAAGGCTGCCAACGTTCCCTTGAGAAAATCAATTACAAATACAATCGTACCAGCCTTTGGACCTAAAATACGGAATGTGTTGGTTGTTCCAGTATTTCCCGAACCATGTTCACGAATGTTGATATTGAAAAAAGTTTGACCTATCCAAAGTCCTGACGGGATAGATCCCAATAAATATGCAATAAATAGTAAAATAAGATTGACTAACATGTTTTCATTATAGCATATTTTCATCTAATTTAGTCCAAAATCTTATTTTGTGAGCTGTCTCAGCCGATAGGTAGCAGAAATATTTTGCAAAAATGCTAAAAAACTTGTAATATAGAAAGGATGATAAGTATGGAGGTCAATTTTGGCTAAGAAAGAGATTGATATAAATAATTACAATGATGATGCCATTCAGGTATTGGAAGGCCTAGATGCCGTTCGCAAACGCCCTGGTATGTACATCGGATCCACAGACGGAAATGGCTTGCACCATATGGTCTGGGAGATTGTCGATAACGCTGTCGATGAAGCCCTGTCAGGTTTCGGTGATCGGATTGATGTGACCATTAACAAGGACGGCAGTTTGTCTGTGTCTGACCGTGGACGCGGAATGCCTGTCGGTATGCACGCTACAGGCAAGCCAACGGTTGAAGTCATCTTCACCGTTCTCCACGCAGGTGGTAAGTTCGGTCAAGGTGGCTACAAGACTTCAGGTGGTCTCCACGGGGTTGGTTCTTCGGTGGTCAATGCCCTGTCCAGCTGGTTGGAAGTTGAGATTACCCGTGACGGTGCTGTTTACAAGCAACGGTTTGAGCAGGGCGGAAAACCAGTTACGACTTTAGAGAAGATTGGTACCGCTCCAAAATCAAAAACAGGTACAAAAGTTACCTTTATGCCTGACGATACCATCTTCTCAACGACTGATTTCAAGTTCAACACCATTGCCGAACGCCTGAAAGAATCAGCCTTCTTGCTCAAACAAGTCACCATGACCTTGACAGATGAGCGGACGGGTGAGCAGGAAGAGTATCACTATGAAAATGGTGTCCAGGACTTTGTATCCTACCTCAACGAAGACAAGGAAACTCTGACACCTGTCCTCTATTTTGAAGGAGAAGATGCAGGTTTCCAAGTCCAAGTGGCCATGCAGTACAACGACGGCTATTCAGATAACATCCTGTCCTTCGTTAACAACGTTCGTACCAAGGATGGCGGTACCCATGAAACAGGTCTCAAACTAGCCATTACCAAGGCTATGAACGACTACGCTCGCAAGACCAACTTGCTCAAGGAAAAGAACAAGAACTTGGAAGGCTCTGACTACCGTGAAGGTTTGTCTGCGGTCCTTTCTATCCTTGTACCAGAAGAGCATTTGCAGTTCGAAGGGCAGACTAAGGACAAGCTGGGAAGCCCGCTTGCTCGTCCTGTGGTGGACGGCATTGTATCGGACAAATTAACCTTCTTCCTTTTGGAAAATGGGGAATTAGCATCAAATCTAGTTCGTAAAGCCATTAAGGCGCGTGACGCCCGCGAGGCTGCGCGTAAGGCGCGTGACGAATCCCGAAACGGTAAGAAAAACAAGAAGGACAAGGGCCTCCTGTCAGGTAAGCTAACCCCAGCCCAGTCCAAAAATCCAGCTAAAAATGAACTCTATCTGGTCGAGGGAGATTCAGCCGGAGGCTCTGCCAAACAGGGCCGTGACCGCAAGTTCCAAGCCATTCTACCTTTGCGAGGTAAGGTGATCAACACTGCCAAGGCAAAAATGGCGGACATTCTTAAAAACGAAGAAATCAACACCATGATTCACACCATCGGTGCAGGTGTTGGATCAGACTTTACGCTGGAAGATGTCAACTATGACAAGATTATTATCATGACCGATGCGGATACGGACGGTGCCCACATTCAGACACTCTTGCTGACTTTCTTCTATCGCTATATGCGACCATTGGTAGAAGCAGGACGGGTTTACATTGCCCTTCCGCCACTTTATAAGATGTCAAAAGGTAAGGGCAAGACAGAAAAGATTGCTTATGCTTGGTCTGACGGGGAATTAGAAGATCTCCGCAAGGATTTTGGCAAGGGCTTTATCCTCCAACGCTACAAGGGTCTTGGTGAGATGAATGCCGATCAGCTCTGGGAAACAACCATGAACCCTGAAACCCGTACCCTTATCCGTGTCACCATTGAAGATTTGGCGCGTGCTGAACGCCGTGTATCCGTCCTCATGGGCGACAAGGTCGAGCCACGTCGCAAGTGGATTGAAGACAATGTTAAGTTTACCTTGGAGGAGAACACGGTGTTTTAGAAATTGAAATACAATTGTAAGACTACGTTATGAAATTACAAATTTGGAATGAATCTTATAGTCTCCAATGGAAAGGAACATATTTTCTTGCTTTGTCTGACTATCCTAATATTCAAGATTGGGAATTAGAGAAAATTGTAGCTTTTTTAGCTTATGAGAAACTTTACGGCAGAGAGACGCAAATAGATTGTGAAGACAAAGTAATGCTCGAACAACTTGACTATTTGTCTTGTTGCTCACCCACTGCATTTCCATTTACTCCTTCGAAAAAGATTGTGGCCTCAACATATGATGTTGGTGGTAATTATGTTTATTCGGATTTTTTAAGTCATACGTGTACTGTCGAAACTGCACAAGATATTTTCAAGAGCGGTCAATTATTGTCCGCTGTTCGTGCGTTCAACAAAACTCATCAAGAACTCGTTCAGGATAATCGAAACGCAGCAGGTGATCCAGAAGATTATTTTGATTATGTCATGCTAGGTTGGTCAAATACAAGTTCTGGCTACAGACTTGCAATGGAAAGATTACTAGGTAGAGAACCAACAGAGGAAGAGTTGGGGAAATCTTTTATTCCAGGCGTAAGTTTTCATTTTAAGTACGACGATATAGTCAGTGCAGATGGTTATGTTTTTGATGGATACCACCCTGCAAAGGTCAGGGATTGTTTAAGTTTGAAATATTTATTTGCCTGTATTGTTCCCTCAAGTGAAAAATCACATTTTGAGACAATTATTCCCCTAGATATGTCTTCAAAAGTTTATTATTTAGACTATTGTCAGGAGGGGATGACAGACTGGTCCCGAAGGGTCTGTCAATTTGTTAAAAATATAGCTAACTAATACTATAAACTGTTCAATTCGATAATTTGCGATAGGAATCGATTGTTCCTAAAGCCGTGTATCCGTCCTCATGGGCGATGAGGTCGAGCCACGCCGCAAGTGGATTGAAGACAATGTGAAGTTTACCCTGGAAGAGAGTACGGTATTTTAAGCAAATTAATACAAGTTAATAAAAATAGTAAACAAAAGAGGTTTATGATGAAAAAGGAAGTAACAGTAATATATAAAGGTACTAAAAAAGGAGACAATCTTATTTGTACTATTCGGGAGTTTGCTTTAGAAGAAGCAAAAGAAATTACTAATTTTATACAAAATTTATCAGGGGTAAAAACTCTAATTCATTGGAAATCAGAGACACATTCGCCAGCACCGGGTCAAGAAGTACGGACAAAGATATCAGAGTTTGGAAATAGTAATGGACTTAAAATTAAGTTTACTTGGTATGAAAGTACGGGGACTTTGAATTTTCAAGGTCAAGCCGAAGATTTGTTTAGCGAAACTTTAGACTATGTCAAAGAAAATTATAACATTACATATGAATAAAAATGGTTGCTTTACATAAAACATTATATACGGCTGTTGAGGTGCCATATGGTTTTAGAAAATAAATTGGGGATTGAAAATTCGGCTGAATTAGCCCGTCTTGAAGAACAAATCAGCAAGAAAAAGGCAGCCCTCTTGTTCGAAACAGGCCAACTGTTCCAGATAGAAGTTGGGACTTTTGCAGGTTTGGCACACATTCATCAGGCTATTTACGACTTTGCAGGGAAAATTCGTGATGTCAACATTGCCAAAGGGAATTTTCAATTTGCTCCACGAATCTTTCTGGAACAGTCTTTGGCCTATATTGACAAGCTACCTCATGAAACCTTTGACGAAATCGTTGAAAAATATGCGGATATGAACATTGCACATCCCTTCCGTGAAGGAAATGGACGCAGTATGCGTATCTGGCTGGATTGTATGCTACGGGATAGATTGGGCAAGGTGGTTGATTGGAATAGTATTGATAAAGATGAATATTTCAATGCGATGATTAGAAGTCATGTATCAACAGGAGAGCTTAAATATCTGTTATTGCAAGCCTTAACGGAAGATCTTGGTCAGGCTACTTATTTCAAAGGCATCGACCATTCTTATTACTATGAGGGCTATAACCTTTATCGTACTGAGGATTTGTAAATCTAGCATAAGCAAATGATGTGAGGTGTTTTATGCCACTAAGAGTAAAACTAACTGACCGTTTTCAAAAACAGTTGACGGAATGGGCTCGAAAGCGCAAGCCATTTAAAAACAACCAGGAATTGGAAGAGAAATTTGACCAAGCATTGAAGATTTGGCAATCTTCCAAAACTCGGCAACATGCAGAAAACTTGCTATCTGAGCAAGGGAAATTAGAACATTTTTTACATAGCACGGAACGGAAACTGTCTCGTATGCCTTTTGGTGGAGATAAGTTTGCGGCTATTCCAGGATTGATTTCCATGGTGCGAAGCTATATCCGTAGAGATTACAGCAAGTTACCCAAAGGGACAATCCTTGCAATTATAGGTGCTTTGATTTATTTTTTCAGTCCTATTGATGCCTTACCAGATTTCATCCTTGGAGCAGGTCTACTTGACGATGCCTTTATCCTTAATGCCTGTTTGAAATTAATCAAAACAGATGTCGATGACTTTAGAAGCTGGCAAGCAAGCCAGTGGAAAGTGGATGAGTAGCTCTGCTATTTTCAAAAGGAGAAAGAAGATGTTAGAGAAAGTTGAACGCTTAATAAGTGAGATTAACCGTATTCATCTGGAGTATTCAAAGGATTATTTTGAAACAGGTAAGGTTGAAAAAGTCAATCTTAAGCATACCTTTGCCAAGGTTCCAACCCAGCCTATTCTGACTTATCGACTCAACTTACACGAGTCCATTAACGATTACTTGATGCGTGCCGATGTCAAGAATATTGCTTATTTTTATCGTGTCAAAACATCGGAATCGATTTTGGATAAGATTGAGCGTTTTAAGGAGAGAAGCGAGGGCTATCCTGTCAACTCCATTCTCAATGATATTTTCGGTGTTCGTATGATTTTAACTTCTGAGGAAATTGCGGAGGTCATGGAGCGTCTGGATGACTGGCAGGAACAATATGGTCTGAAAAACTGGTATCTGCGAGATAAAGAGGCTATATCGGTATTCATATCTATTTCAAAAATAAGAGCAATTTCTACTATCCGTGGGAACTGCAACTGTGGGATGAGAATGATGTAGAGGGCAATATTGCTAGTCATATCAAGTATAAAAGGAAGTTTGTTTGAAATAGGTACCTCGTGCTTATCTATCACAAATCAATATTTAATATTAGAATTAGTTTAGGAGTTGATTTTAGTGTTATCTGAGAAAGTTGTATTGGATAAAATGGGATTCACATCTCTAGCATTATTTTGTGATAAGATAGGCGTCGATTCATCGAACGTAATCTATTTAGAAAAACTGGGCTGGTTTATAATAAATAATTTACAGCCTGACATACCTGAGGAATCTATATATAGTGCTTTGGACAAATGTATTCCTATTGTATATCAGAAACAGAATAAAGCAACAGAAATTGTAGCTATTTTAGAGGGTGGGAAGACGCGAACAAAACGAAATAGGAAAAAATTAAAACCTATAACTCAGTTAGAACCCAATTCAAATAGTTTTCGAATTGGTCACTTGTTAGCCCACTCTATTTTAGAGTATGTAGAATACAAAAAAGGACTAGATTTAAAGGAATTTCATCAATATAATTTATTTTATGAAACTAGAGAAGCCAATGAATTTACGAGTAAAGGTTTTAAGCAAGATGTGATGCCTCAAAGACTTCTTGAAATAATAGTCCAGAACGCGATTGGAATGAAAGAATTTTCTAAAAATGAAAAAAGAATTTTGCCAGAGAAAAAAAGACTTAGAGAATTTTATAACCTTCTTCTTGAGAACTCTCTAATACCTAAAGATGGTAGCTATGAATACTATCATCTACCAGAGAATAAAAAATTGATTTTTTATGCCAAGTTGATATACACAGACTCGTCTAATCTCATTCCAACGGCAATTAATCTCCAATCAAAATCAGAGGATAATAAATTATATTTCAACGTTATCATACCTAATATAAAAGATAGTAAATACAATTTTCAAGACGGTACGGATATTTTGTAAAAACGAGAATAGAGAGATAAACATTATATGTCTAACATTCAAAATATGTCCCTTGAGGACATCATGGGAGAGCGTTTTGGTCGCTACTCCAAATACATTATTCAGGAGCGGGCTCTGCCGGACATTCGTGACGGTCTCAAGCCCGTGCAACGTCGGATTCTTTATTCCATGAATAAGGACGGCAACACTTTTGACAAGGGCTACCGTAAGTCTGCCAAGTCAGTCGGGAATATCATGGGGAATTTCCACCCGCACGGTGATTCCTCTATTTATGATGCCATGGTCCGTATGAGTCAGGACTGGAAAAACCGCGAGATCTTGGTGGAGATGCACGGAAACAACGGTTCCATGGACGGCGATCCGCCTGCGGCCATGCGTTACACCGAGGCTCGTCTGTCGGAAATGGCTGGCTATCTCTTGGCCGACATCGAGAAAAAGACAGTGCCGTTTGCCTGGAACTTTGATGATACGGAAAAAGAACCCACGGTGCTACCAGCTGCCTTCCCTAATCTCTTGGTTAATGGAGCGACAGGAATTTCAGCAGGGTACGCGACTGACATCCCGCCGCATAATCTGGCGGAGGTCATCGATGCCGTTGTTTACATGATTGATCATCCGACTGCTAAGTTAGAAAAGTTGATGGAGTTCCTGCCTGGACCAGACTTCCCAACAGGTGCTATTATCCAAGGGGCTGACGAAATCAAGAAAGCCTATGAAACTGGTAAGGGCCGTGTCGTTGTCCGTAGCCGTTGTGAAATTGAACAACTCAAGGCAGGAAAGAAACAGATTGTCATTACCGAGATTCCTTACGAGGTCAACAAGGCTGTTCTGGTTAAGAAGATTGATGATATCCGTGTCAACAACAAGGTGCCTGGTATTGCTGAGGTGCGTGATGAGTCAGACCGTACAGGTCTGCGGATTGCCATTGAGCTGAAAAAAGACAGCGATGAGCAAACCATTCTCAACTACCTCTACAAATACACCGACTTACAAATCAATTACAACTTCAACATGGTGGCCATTGACAATTTCACTCCGCGTCAGGTCGGCTTGCAGAAAATTCTGTCTAGCTACATCGCCCACCGCCGTGAGATTATCATTGCTCGTTCTAAGTTTGACAAGGAAAAGGCAGAGAAACGCCTCCATATCGTAGAAGGCTTGATCCGTGTTATTTCTATTTTGGATGAGGTTATTGCCCTTATCCGTGCCTCTGAAAACAAGGCGGATGCTAAGGAAAACTTGAAAGTCAGCTATGAGTTTAGCGAGGAACAGGCAGAAGCAATCGTGACCTTGCAACTCTACCGCTTGACCAATACCGACATTGTGACCTTGGAAAATGAAGAAGCAGGCTTACGCGAGCAGATTCAGACCTTGGCAGCCATTATCGGTGATGAGCGGACCATGTTCAATCTCATGAAGAAAGAACTGCGTGAGGTTAAGAAGCAGTTTGGCAATCCTCGTTTGAGTGAATTGCAAGATCAGGCAGAAACGATTGAGATTGACACCGCCAGCTTGATTGTCGAAGAAGAAACTTTTGTCAGCGTGACCAAGGCAGGTTACATCAAACGGACCAGTCCACGTTCTTTCAATGCCTCAACCCTTGAAGAAATGGGCAAGCGAGATGATGATCAGCTGATATTCTTGCAAAATGCCAAGACAACTCAGCATCTCCTGCTCTTTACCAATCTTGGAAATGTTATCTACCGACCTGTCCATGAACTGACAGATATTCGTTGGAAAGACATCGGTGAACACCTGAGTCAGACCTTGATGAACTTTGATACCAATGAAGAGGTTATCTTCGCTGAACTGGTTGAGAATTTTGAAGAGGGAACTTATTTCGCGGTGACTAAATACGGTCAAATCAAGCGTGTGGAGCGGAAGGAGTTCACGCCATGGCGGACTTATAAGTCCAAGTCAACCAAGTATGCCAAACTCAAAGATGTGGATGATGTGGTCATTACCGTATCGCCTGTAGTCTTGGATGACATCATGCTCATGACAGAAAAGGGCTACGCTCTGCGATTTAACATTGAAGAAGTGCCAATCATCGGTGCCAAGGCGGCCGGTGTCAAGGCGGTCAACCTCAAGGATGGGGATGTGGTGGCTGCGGCCTTTATCAGCAATACCAGCTCCGTCTATCTCCTGACCCAGCGTGGTAGTTTGAAGCGGATGGCGGCGGAGGAAATCCCTGTGACCAGCCGTGCCAAGCGTGGTTTGCAGGTGCTTCGTGAACTCAAGGCTAAGCCTCACCGTGTCTTTGCGGCGGGTCCAGTCTTGACGGATCAGGGAGATTTTGATCTCTTTAGTACAGCAAATGAAGATGAAACGACAAGTCAAGTGCTTCACGTGCAGTCTAAAACGGGCAAACTCTATGAGGTTGATGTGACCCAGCTTAGCCTGTCTGAACGCACTAGCAACGGCAGCTTCATTTCAGATACCATTTCCGATGAGGAAGTCTTCAGAGCCTGGATAGACTAAAAAGATGAAAAGATTGCTCGCAAAGCAGTCTTTTTGCTATACTGTAAGAGAGGTACATATTATGAAAATTATCAAATTATTTTTCAGTATAAAAGTCTATCTATGGCTTGTTCTGTCCTTCCTTCTGTTATTGTGTGGTGTATGGGGATACGGCTACATCTCTGGTGAGAAGAGCAGTCAGCAGGAAATGAGTGTCCATACGGCTATTGAGTCTGTCGAGCAAGTCAATGAATTGGTATTTCTAAATACGGCTGTCCAGAAAATTGTGACCGCTAAAAACTATACGGTCTTATTTGGTCAAGAAATGCCCTTCTCAGAAAAATCAGCCCTCTTAATCATCAAGTACAAGGCAAAATTTGGTATCAAAAGTCCTGTATCCATTGAACATCTTTCTGAAAATCGGTACAAAATTACCCTTCCAGCCTTTGAAGTCATTGGATTGGAATTAGATGCAGAAGAACCTTATACCTTATATGATAAGAGTGGTGAGATACTGAGTTTTGCGACGGAAGAAATCGATACTGCCCAACTGATCACAGATGAATTTCAGTCAGCAGAACAAGAAACGTTTCTAGCAGATTATCAGGAAGACATAAAAGAGTCAGCAAAAAATTACTATCAAAATTTATTTAATGCTATCTCACCTGAAATTCAATTAGAATTTGTTTTTAAAGAGTAAGAGTCTGGTTTACCAGGCTTTTTCTTATATTCACAAAATTTTCTGAATTTTTAATTGAAAATCACTTTCAAAAGTAGTAAAATAGTAAAAAATACCTTTGGAGAATACCTATGACAGTAACAATCGACTGGGAAAACCTTGGTTTTTCTTATATGAAACTACCTTACCGCTTCATCGCTCATTTCAAAAACGGCCAATGGTCTGAAGGGCAATTGACCGAAGATGCGGAACTGCACATTTCAGAAAGCTCACCAGCCCTTCACTATGGTCAGCAGGCCTTTGAGGGCCTTAAAGCCTATCGCACCAAGGAGGGAAAACTCCAGCTCTTTCGTCCAGACCAAAACGCTGAGCGCCTGCAACGAACAGCTGACCGCTTGCTCATGGAGCCTGTACCGACTGACCTTTTCATCAAGGCTTGTAAAGAGGTGGTCAAAGCCAACTCGGACTACGTTCCTCCCTATGGAACTGGTGGTACCCTTTATCTCCGCCCGCTCCTGATTGGTGTCGGCGACATCATCGGCGTAAAACCAGCAGAAGAGTACATTTTCACCGTTTTTGCTATGCCGGTTGGCAACTACTTCAAGGGTGGTTTGGCTCCGACCAACTTCCTCATTCAGGACAAGTACGACCGTGCGGCACCAAATGGAACAGGGGCGGCTAAGGTTGGTGGCAACTATGCAGCATCGCTCTTACCGGGCCAATATGCCAAAAAGCAGGGCTTCTCAGATGTGATCTACCTGGACCCAGCTACCCACACCAAGATTGAAGAAGTAGGGTCTGCTAATTTCTTTGGTATTACAGCTGATAACGAGTTTGTTACACCGATTTCGCCATCAATCTTGCCGTCCATTACCAAGTATTCTCTCTTGTATTTGGCAGAGCATCGTCTGGGAATGAAGGCAGTGGAACGAGAAGTCCTTGTCGAAGAATTAGACCAGTTTGTCGAAGCAGGAGCTTGCGGAACAGCTGCAGTTATCTCACCAATTGGTGGTATCCAGATTGCAGACAAACTCCATGTTTTCCATAGTGAAACAGAAGTAGGACCTGTCACTCGTAAATTATATGACGAATTAACAGGTATCCAGTTTGGTGATATTGAAGCGCCAGAAGGCTGGATTGTCGAAGTAGAATAATTTCAGAAGGCTTGCACTTGCAAGCTCTTCTCTTTTTTTGTAGAATAGTAAAAGTGAGGTTTGAAAATGAGTAAAAAAGATAAAAAAATTGAAATTCAGATTGAAGATAGCAAAGTTCTTGTCAATAGAGAAGAGTTCCCTGGATACCGCCTTGTTATAGGTAAAAAAGTAATTGGAGAAATTGCAGAATTGGCTGAAAATAACTTTGCAGTTATTAAAAATGGAAATACCGAAAGCTTTTACAAAAAATTAGAAAAAGCAGTCGGAAATATTATTGAAAATTATAATTTAAGTCACTAAAAGGCTTGTAATAGTCGCTATTTTATGTTAGAATAGTGACTGTTAGTGCACGGAGAGATAGCGAAGAGGCTAAACGCGGCGGACTGTAAATCCGCTCCTTCGGGTTCGGGGGTTCGAATCCCTCTCTCTCCATGTCTAAGATACTAAGGGTGTCAAACGCATAGTAAAAATAGGAAGTTGACTGCAAATCCTGATTTGCTAGGCGACTTATCTTTTTTACACAGCGTTTAGCCCGAGTTCATTTCAGAATACTATCTTAGAAAATGTTTTGGGGTATCGCCAAGCGGTAAGGCAAGGGACTTTGACTCCCTCATGCGTTGGTTCGAATCCAGCTACCCCAGTAAAGGTACTAGATATAGTCTAGTTCGTCAAAGATGTCTAATTGTTGTTGTCCTTGCGTGTGCCTTAAATAAAATATATTTTATGTTGGGTCGAAAGACCTGATTGTCGGAGGTTTTTTTATAATGAACGAATTTGAAGATTTGTTGAACAGTGTAAGCGAAGTTACACCTGGTGATGTGGTAACTGCAGAAGTATTGACAGTTGATGCTGGTCAAGCAAACGTAGCTATCTCAGGTACTGGTGTTGAAGGCGTATTGACTCTTCGTGAGTTGACTAACGACCGTGATGCTGATATCAACGACCTTGTAAAAGTTGGTGAAACACTTGAATTGTTAGTGCTTCGCCAAGTTGTTGGTAAAGATACAGACACTGTTACTTATCTTGTATCTAAAAAACGTTTGGAAGCACGTAAAGCATGGGACAAGCTTGTTGGTCGTGAAGAAGAAGTTGTTACAGTTAAAGTAACTCGTGCCGTTAAAGGTGGTCTTGCAGTTGAATTTGAAGGTCTTCGTGGTTTCATCCCAGCTTCAATGATCGACAGCCGTTTCACTCGTAACACTGAGCGTTTTGTAGGTCAAGAATTTGATGCTAAAATCAAAGAAGTTGATCCTGCTGAGAACCGTTTCATCTTGTCACGTCGTGACGTTGTTGAAGCAGAAGCTGCAGCTGCACGTGCTGAAGTATTCGGTAAATTGGCAGTTGGTGAAGTTGTGACTGGTAAAGTTGCACGTATCACAAGCTTCGGTGCTTTCATCGACCTTGGTGGTGTAGATGGTTTGGTACACTTGACTGAATTGTCACACGAGCGTAACGTATCTCCTAAATCAGCTGTAACAGTTGGTGAAGAAGTTGAAGTTAAAGTTCTTGCAATCGACGAAGTTGAAGGTCGCGTATCATTGTCATTGAAAGCTACGCAGCCTGGTCCATGGGATGGCGTTGAGCAAAAATTGGCAGCTGGCGATGTCATCGAAGGTAAAGTAAAACGCTTGACTGACTTCGGTGCTTTCGTTGAAGTATTGCCAGGTATCGATGGTTTGGTACATATCTCACAAATTTCACACAAACGTGTTGAAAATCCAAAAGATGCTTTGTCAGTAGGTCAAGAAGTAACTGTTAAAGTTCTTGAAGTAAACGCAGCTGATGAGCGTGTATCACTTTCTATCAAAGCTTTGGAAGAGCGTCCAGCAGCAGTTGAAGGTGAAGAAAAAGCTGAAAAACGTGCTCCACGTCCACGTCGTCAAAAACGTGAAGAAAAACGTGATTACGAATTGCCAGAAACTCAATCTGGATTCTCAATGGCTGACCTTTTCGGTGACATTGAATTGTAATTCATATAAAAACTTGCCTTGTGCAAGTTTTTCCTTTCCACCCTTAGTGTAATGGATATCACGTAAGATTCCGGTTCTTGAGATGGGGGTTCGATTCCCTCAGGGTGGACTAAATTGAAAAGCCTGGATTAACAGGCTTTTTTGTTATATTATATCAAGGAGGCTGTGATATGTTACATTTTGAAAATGACTATAACAAAGGTGCCCATCCTACCTTGCTAGAAGCCTTAGTTGCAAGCAACCAAGAAGGGTTATCTGGATATGGCACTGATAAATATACTGAATCTGCTATCGAAAAAATCAGACTTGCTACGGACTGTCCTCATGCACAAGTTACGTTTTTAGCAGGTGGCACGCAGACCAATCAAATTGTCATTTCGTCTATGTTAGCTTCCTATGAAGGAGTCATTGCGGCGGATACTGGTCATATTGCAGTTCATGAAGCGGGAGCAATTGAATTCACAGGCCATAAAGTGTTGGCCTTACCGCATACGGATGGCAAACTTATCGCAAGTGAAGTTGAGAACTATGTTTCCGATTTCTACGCAGATGCTAATCATGCCCATATGGTTCATCCTGGTATGGTCTATATTTCCCATCCAACAGAGTATGGTACACTTTATAGCAAGTCAGAGTTGGAAGAATTATCCCAAGTTTGCCGCACCCATAATATTCCGATTTTTTTAGATGGAGCTCGTTTGGGTTACGGTCTTGCAGCTCGCGATACGGATCTTGATTTGCCAACAATTGCAGAGCTGACCGATGTTTTTTATATCGGAGGGACAAAACTTGGTGCTTTGTTGGGAGAAGCTTTGGTATTTACAAAGAACAACCAGCCTAAGAATTTCGTATCGATCGTCAAACACCATGGTGCCTTGTTGGCGAAAGGAAGAGTGATGGGGGTCCAGTTTGATTGCTTATTTACTGATGACTTGTATCTTGAATTGGGGCGTCATGCTATCGCAATGGCAGAGCAACTGACCCAGATTTTGGAAGAGAAAGGTTTTAAATTTTATCTCAAATCTCCAACCAATCAGCAATTCGTTATTGTTAAGAATGAAGAATTGACTAGATTGACAGAAGCTGGAATTGCCTATGGCTTCTGGGAAAAATACGACGATAGCCACAGTATCATCCGCTTTGCGACCAGCTGGTCAACTAGTCAAGCAGATATTGATGAATTGATAAATATATTATAGTAATCAAAAAAGAAAGGGTTAGCCTTTCTTTTTAGTCTGTAAATAATGATAGCGATAAACTGCATAACGTTCAATAAGGCGGTAGCCTATTCCTCCTGCGATTGCATGTACAATCAGAGCAATGTGCAATTCTAGTGGTGCTTTTATAGTGATACCAAATAGAATACCGATTACAGTCCATCCTAGTATGACCCACCATAAGTACTTAAATGGAGCATACTGGCCATCCTGGTCTTTAACTTCACTGGAAACCCTGATTGAACAGCTGATTAATATTCCCATGGGGAGCAATGAACGAGTATCAAATGGTTCTGGTAAAAATGACGATAAGGCGAAGATTTGTATAAGCGCAAAAATCAGTAGCCAAACGAAAATCGGTGTTTTTAGAATGACGTATTTCATATTGTCCCCTCCTGAAATTAGTATATCAAATCCAAGAAAGTAAAACAAATATTTTTGTGCTATTGATTAGAAGTCGTTTCGGATGCCCCACTAGTTACCTCTGTATTAGTGCGGGTTTCTGTCGTTGTCTCAGAAACTTCTGTAGCAGACGTTTCTGTAGACAAGGAAGATGCAGTAGACTCTACTGAAGAGCTGGTCTCGGTTTGGGTTGAGGATGTTGTTTCGGAGCTTGAACTTGTTGAAGCTTGTACTTCTGTTAATGGATTGTCGGTTGATGATTGGCTGGGGCCAGTGGCGCTGGATGATGAAATGGTAGTACTTGGAGATGTTGAGGATGTTGCAGGTTTTGCTGTAAAGGTGTAGATAGTGATGCAGGCAGTGATAATCCCTAAAATAGATCCGATAAAGGTTAAATATTTTTGAAAATTAGTTAAACCAGCCGGTTTTTTATTTGTATTCTTACGTGTATTCATGATGTACCTCCACCTTTAGTTTAAGATAGGAAGTTTAAAACTATCTTAAAGATTGCCGAAAGGCATGAAAACATGATAAAATAGGACTATTGCAATAAAAGGAATATAAAAAATGATCTATTTTGATAATGCGGCAACGACACAGGTCTATCCAGAAGTTCTCAAGACCTATACGGAAGTGGCGACAAAAATCTGGGGAAATCCCTCTAGCCTCCATAGTCTAGGCAGTCAGGCAACCCGTATTTTGGAAGCATCTCGCAAGCAAATCGCAGAATTGCTTGGCCAGGATAGCAAAGAAATCTTTTTCACCTCAGGTGGTACGGAAGGTGACAACTGGGTCATCAAGGGAGTGGCATTTGAAAAGGCACACCTGGGCAAGCACATCATCGTGTCAGCTATTGAGCATCCAGCGGTAAAAGAGTCGGCACTTTGGCTCAAAACGCAAGGTTTTGAGGTGGATTTGGCTCCGGTCAATGCCCAAGGTTTTGTGGATGTTTCAGCCTTAGAAAGCTTGATTCGTCCAGATACCACACTGGTTTCTATCATGGCCGTCAACAATGAAATTGGTGCCATTCAGCCCATTCAGGAAATATCTCAACTGTTAGCTGATAAGCCAACCATTTCCTTCCATGTGGATGCGGTACAGGCTATCGGCAAGGTGCCAATAGAACGGTATCTGACAGACCGAGTTGATTTTGCTAGTTTTTCAGGTCACAAATTCCATTCTGTCAGAGGAGTAGGTTTCGTCTATGTTAAGTCAGGCAAGAAAATCGCTCCGCTATTGACAGGAGGAGGACAGGAAAGCGACAAACGCTCAACAACGGAAAATGTGGCTGGAATTGCAGCAACAGCTAAGGCACTTCGCTTGACCTTGGACAAGGCGGTAGATAGCCAGAAGCGGCTGGCAGCCATGAAGCAGATCCTTGTGGATGAATTGGGCAAATATGCTGATGTGACTGTCTTTTCTGGGACAGAGGACTTTGTGCCAAGCATTGTGACGTTCGGAATTAAAAATATTCGTGGCGAGGTCATTGTCCACGCCTTTGAAGATCACCAGATTTACATTTCGACCACCTCAGCCTGCTCGTCCAAGGCTGGAAAACCAGCTGGAACACTGATTGCCATGGGTGTTCCGCAGAAGTTGGCTCAAACTGCCGTCCGTATCAGCTTGGATGATGACAACGATATGGGGCAAATCGAGCAATTCCTCACGATTTTCAAACAAATTTATCAGAACACACAGAAAGTAAGGTAGAATGAACTATTCAGAAATTATGATTCGCTATGGCGAATTGTCAACCAAAGGGAAAAACAAGATGCGGTTTGTTAACAAACTCCGCAATAATATCAAGCATGTCCTTTCTGTTTACCCAGAAGTGACGGTTTATTTTGACCGTGACCGTGGTCATGTCTATTTGAATGGGGCAGATTATCAGGAAGTTTCAGCTTCTTTGAAGAAGATTTTTGGTATCCAAAATTTCGCACCGTCTTATAAGATTGAAAAGTCTGTTCCAGCCTTGAAAGAGGCGGTTGTGGAGATTATGCAGTCCATTTACAAGGAAGGGATGACTTTCAAGATTGCGGCACGTCGTAGTGACCACAGTTTTGAATTGGACAGCCGTGACCTTAACCAAGTCCTTGGAGATGCGGTTTTCACAGCCATTCCAAATGTGCAAGTGCAAATGAAGTCACCAGATATTACCTTGCGAGTGGAGATTCGTCCTGACGCTGCTTATATTTCCCATGAAGAAATCAAGGGAGCGGGCGGTCTTCCAGTTGGTACATCTGGCAAGGGTACGCTGATGCTATCAGGTGGTATTGATTCGCCTGTTGCGGGCTATTTAGCACTTAAACGTGGGGTTGAAATCGAAGCCCTGCACTTTGCAAGTCCGCCTTATACTAGCCCAGGTGCGCTTAAAAAAGCCCATGATTTGACTCGTAAATTGACTGCCTTTGGTGGTAATATCACCTTTATCGAAGTGCCGTTTACAGAAATTCAAGAAGAAATCAAAGAAAAAGCACCTGAAGCTTATTTGATGACCTTGACACGTCGCTTCATGATGCGGGTTACAGACCGAGTACGGGAAGAGCGTGGTGCCATGGTTATTATCAATGGTGAAAGTCTAGGACAAGTGGCAAGTCAGACCTTGGAATCCATGCAGGCTATCAATGCGGTGACAAATACACCTGTTATCCGTCCTGTCGTTACCATGGACAAGTTGGAAATCATTGATATTGCTCAAGAAATTGATACATTTGACATTTCCATCCAGCCATTTGAGGATTGCTGTACCATCTTTGCCCCTGACCGTCCAAAAACCAACCCTAAAATTAAAAATGTCGAGCAATACGAAGCCCGTATGGATGTTGAAAGCTTGGTGGAACGTGCTGTGGCTGGGATTATCGTAACTGAAATCACACCGAAAGAGGAAGTGAAAGACGAAGTGGATAGTTTGATTGAAGACTTACTGTAGCATACAATTATTTCGACATACATGTAAATCCAGTTATTGCTGGATTTTTTAATACGAATCGTTCGGAAAAATCGAATTTGTATGATATAATAAGACTTCAGAAAAATACAAAGGAGTTATTATGAAAAAAGGAGCGCTAACAGGTTTACTCCTGTTTGGTATGTTTTTTGGTGCAGGAAACTTGATTTTTCCACCTGCACTTGGTGTCTTATCTGGTGAGAATTTCTGGCCAGCTATTTTAGGATTTGTCGTATCGGGTGTTGGTATTGCTGTCGTTGCCTTGATCGTCGGTACCTTAAACCCAAAAGGTTATGTACATGAGATTTCTCGTAAGATTTCTCCTGCCTTTGCAACGGTCTATCTTGTTGCCTTGTATTTGGCTATCGGTCCTTTCTTTGCCATTCCGCGTACAGCAACAACGTCCTTTGAAATTGGTATTGCACCCTTGTTGGGTGATGCGAATCTGGGTATCTGGTTGTTTGGCTTTACAGCTCTTTACTTTGTGGCAGCTTATTTGATTGCCCTCAATCCGTCTCAAATCTTAAACAGTATCGGACGTATTTTAACTCCTGTTTTTGCCATTTTGATTGTGATTTTGGTTGTGCTTGGTATTGTTAAATATGGTTCTACAAATCCACTTCCTGCAGCCGATGCTTACTCAGCAGGACAGGCATTTGGTACAGGATTTATTGAAGGATACAACACCCTCGATGCCCTTGCCTCAATTGCCTTTAGTGTTGTAGCGGTGAATACCTTAAAACAACTTGGTTTCTCCAGCAAGAAAGAATATGTTTCAACCATCTGGTCTGTTGGTTTTGTTGTAGCCTTAGCTTTCTCAGCACTATATGTCGGTTTGGCTTTCCTAGGTAATCATTTCCCAGTTCCTGCTGATGTTTTGGCTTCCGATACAAACAAGGGTGTTTACATTCTTTCGCAAGCAACACAGGCTATTTTTGGACCGGGTGCACAAATTTTCTTAGCTGCCATGGTTATCGTTACTTGCTTTACGACAACGGCTGGCTTGATTGTTTCTTCAGGTGAATTTTTCGCTGAGCGTTTCCCACGTTTTAGCTACAAAGTGTATGCGACAATCTTTACTTTGATTGGTTTTGGTATTGCTAACCTCGGTTTGAACAATATCATCACTTTCTCAGTTCCAGTTCTTTTGGTTCTCTATCCAATTACTATCTGTATTGTCTTGATTACCATTGTTAACAAATTTGTACCGCTTTCCACTTATGGTATGCAATTAACTGTGGGAGTAGTGACAGCTTTGTCATTGGTAGAAGTGTTAGCAGGACAATTCAACTGGACTGCTGTTTCAAAAATCATCTCAGCTCTGCCATTGGCTGGACAATCATTAGCATGGTTATTACCAGCTCTTGTCGGAATCGTCCTCTCTCTGTTCTTACCACACAAGCAGGAGAGCGAAGTTTTCGAAATGTAAGAAAAATAATTCAAAACACTTGCTTTTGCGAGTGTTTTTTGGTATATTACAATAGTTGACTATGCACATTTCCTGTGCAACCGCACGAATGCCGTTCTTTCGTTGAGAGTAGAGTAAGTGGTTCGTCCCACGGTACTAGGCGAGTCTTCACATCAAATTCGGGCAAGCCCCAAAAATCATAGGAGGTGCATAATGAGCACATATGCAATCATTAAAACTGGCGGCAAACAAGTTAAAGTTGAAGTCGGTCAAGCTATCTACGTTGAAAAATTGAACGTTGAAGCAGGTCAAGAAGTTACTTTCGAAGAAGTAGTTCTTGTTGGTGGTGAGAAAACTGTTGTGGGTACTCCACTTGTAGCAGGCGCTACTGTTGTTGGTACTGTTGAAAAACAAGGTAAACAGAAAAAAGTTGTTACCTTCAAGTACAAACCTAAAAAAGGTAGCCACCGCAAACAAGGTCACCGTCAACCTTACACAAAAGTTGTTATCAACGCTATCAACGCTTAATCGCGTAGCTTGAAGCAATCATTACAGAAATTCGGAGGAATAACATATGTTAAACTTGAATCTTGCTAACTTGCAATTTATGGCCCACAAAAAAGGTGGAGGTTCAACGTCAAACGGTCGTGACTCACAAGCGAAACGCCTTGGTGCGAAAGCTGCTGACGGCCAAACTGTATCAGGTGGTTCAATCCTTTACCGCCAACGTGGTACAAAAATCTACCCAGGAGCTAACGTAGGTCGTGGTGGAGATGACACTCTTTACGCTAAAGTAGAAGGCGTTGTACGCTTCGAACGTAAAGGTCGCGATAAGAAACAAGTATCTGTTTACCCAATCGCTAAGTAAAAAAATGGTCCACTGGACCATTTTTTCTTGCCTTTTTGAATTAAATGAAAGGCAAAGGTTCGGGGAACCTTTTTAGCAACTCTCCTTGAAGTCATAACCACCCGTGAAAACGGGTGGCTTGTACACCGGCTATAAGCCGTTTCTCTCCAGCGACGTCTAAAGACGTTCGCTGAACTTCGTTCAGGTTAGTGCTATAATTACTTGACTAATGCCCGTAACAACGGGCTTTTATCTCGTTCTAAAACTGCCATCTGAAAATGGATCTT